>CALXAZ010000139.1 GCA_944386395.1 uncultured Clostridia bacterium | reverse complement strand
GTAGGATTTCACGAAAGTAGAAAAGGGATGCGCCTTGCGTCCACATCTCTTGTTTCAATATTGCATTTTTCCCGATTTGTTTTTCTGCTCTATAAAAGATTCACTTGGCAAAATTTTCTGTATTTTTACATCGGCAGAATTATTATAGCTCTTTTATAAACAAATCCTTACCACTTTGGTATCTCAAAGTCCGCTCCATAGACTGGAGGTACATACAGCACTGCTTCACCTCTGTCAATAGAGTTCTGAACGTCTATAAGCCGCTGATTTCGCCTTCCACACCATTTCAGCTCCCTCGAGCGCTCAGAAAGGATGAAAGGTCCATCCACCAGTACGTCAGTAAGAGCAAGGAGCTCCCTGCGGCAATCGTCCGATGCTTCTCCTGTCCATAGCTGCTCAAATGTCCAGCCGGAATACGTCCAGACCGTCAAGCCACTATGCTTTGCCGCTCTTGCCACCGGGCAAAGCTTATCCGCCTGAAGAAACGGTTCCCCACCGGAGAGAGTTACCCCATCAAGCAAAGGATTCTTTAGCATCTCTGCTATCAGTTCATCCACAGCAATTTCTTTTCCACCATTGAGTGGATGAGTCTGCGGATTGTGACACCCAGGACAATTATGCTCACACCCTTGCGTAAATATCGTAAATCTTATACCAGGACCATCTACAATAGAATCGTGGACAGTCCCGGCTATCTTCAGCTTATCAGACGCCATGTTTTACCCTGTCCCTCTCTTCTGCACGCTTCGCATTATTGAACCTGTCCAGCGTTCCGACAAGATAGCCCGTTATCCGGCGTATGCGCTCAAAGCCCATCGGACCTTCGTCCTCATGGCGCCCACATTTCGGGCAGGTATCATTTATTATTCCCGTAAATCCGCACACGGGGTCGCGGTCTACTGGGTGATTTATCGATCCATATCCAATTCCGCATTTCTGCATATAGCGGACAACTTTTTCAAACGCCTCAAGATTCTGCGTAGGATCTCCATCCATCTCAATATAGCTGATATGACCTGCGTTTGTAAGGGTATGATATGGCGCCTCCAACTTTATTTTCTCATACGCAGTTATCGGATAATATACCGGAATATGGAAACTGTTAGTATAGTATTCCCGATCTGTAACCCCAGGAATAGAACCATATTTCTTACGGTCTATCTCCACAAACCTTCCCGACAAACCTTCAGCCGGCGTTCCGATAAGTGAAAAATTCAGACCTCTCTTCCGGCTTTCGTCGTCCATCCTTGTTCTCATATGACCGATAATCTCAAGTCCAAGGTTCTGTGCCCTTGCGCTTTCGCCATGATGCTCTCCTATCAGCGCTTTCAGTGTCTCTGCCAAACCTATAAATCCTACCGACAGTGTCCCGTGCTTCAACACTTCGCGGACTTCATCATCCCAGTTGAGCTTTTCGCTATCCAGCCACACCCCCTGCCCCATCAGGAATGGGTAGTTATAGACATGCTTACGGCACTGAATCTCAAACCTCTCAAGCAGCTGATCTATCGTGAGGTCTATCATGCGGTCAAGATCTTCAAAGAAGCGGTCGATGTCGCCCTTCGCCTTTATTGCAAGACGAGGAAGATTTATGCTGGTAAATGAAAGGTTCCCCCTGCCATTGCATATCTGCCTGTCTGGATCATAAACATTGCTTATAACCCTTGTGCGGCAGCCCATATATGCAATTTCCGTCTCCGGATGACCTTCTTTATAGTACTGCGCATTGAAAGGCGCGTCTATAAAGGAGAAGTTCGGGAAAAGGCGCTTTGCACTACATCTACATGCAAGTTTGAACAGATCATAGTTAGGCTCCCCAGGATTGAGGTTCACCCCATCTTTAACCCTGAATATCTGTATTGGGAATATGGCAGTTTCGCCATTTCCAAGCCCCGCCTCTGTTGATAGCAGCAGGTTCTTCATCACCATGCGCCCCTCGGGGCTTGTGTCCATGCCGTAATTTATGGAGCTGAATGGTGTCTGCGCTCCTGCACGTGAGTGCATTGTATTGAGGTTGTGTATAAATGCCTCCATAGCCTGATAAGTGGCGCGGTCTGTCTCCTTAGTCGCGCGATAAATGGCAAACTTCTGTATCTTTTCTGCCTCAGCTTCGTTTAACGAAAACCTCTCCATCAGCATCGGGCGCTCTTTCGCAAGATACTCCCCATGACCTTCGAGGGTCGGGCGCATGCCTGTCTCTTCTTTTATGCTGTCGATTATTTCCTTGACATCATCCTCCGGATCGCTCAGGTCAGACCATATCATCAGCGCCTTTGCAACATTCTGTCTGTACAGGCGCACAAATGTCTTGCCTACTCCCTCTGCCATACCATAATCAAAATTCACTATGCTCTGTCCGCCATGCTGGTCATTCTGATTTGACTGTATGGCAATACATGCAAGAGCCGAGTATGAAGCAATATCATTCGGCTCGCGCAACGTCCCATGTCCTGTGGAAAAACCGCCCTTGAACAGCTTTATTATGTCTATCTGGCAGCACGTCGTCGTCAAAGTATAAAAATCCTTGTCGTGGATATGAATATCACCCTCATCGTGTGCTTTCGCATGCTCCGGATTTATTACAAACATATCGTAAAACTGCTTTGCGCTCTCCGAGCCATATTTCAGCATCACGCCCATCGCGGTATCCCCGTCGATATTTGCGTTTTCTCGCTTTATGTCGCTGTCGCGCGCATCGGCAAAGGTTATCTCTTCAAATTTCTGCATAAGGCGGGTGTTCATTTCCCTGACGCGGCTGCGCTCGGAGCGATACAATATATAGCGCTTTGCAGTTGTGATGTACCCACTGTCCATAAGCACCCGCTCTACTATATCCTGTATGTGCTCAACATCCGGAAGCTCAGTTCCTTCGCTTTGCAGTATCTCATACACTCTGTCGGCAAGCTCTTCCGCCTCTGCCCTTTTTCCCGTCTTATAGGTCGCCTCAAAAGCCTTTTCTATCGCTCCCGCAATTTTATCTATATCGAACGGAACAACACGCCCGTCGCGCTTTTTTATGCTTTTAATCTCTATTGGTTGAATGTCTTCAATTTTTATAGTTTCCATAATGTTCCGCTTCCTTTCGATTATGTGGCACAACATATTGTGTTTATCTTTGACTCGATGCTTATATATGGTACCACACCCTCGCAGCTTGTCAACACGATTTATATAAATACTGCAAAAATTTTTCCTGTTTTTCTGAAAACCCGCATAAATACTTGTTTTCTCTGTAAACCATATAATACTTTTTGTATATCATTTTAATACCAAATCCTTTTTATATTATAAATGACCTCCTTGGGCTTTCCCACAGAGGTCATTTAAATTCTTTTGCGCTTGCGCTCCTGTTTTTATCTTATTCTCACAGGAAGGTAGCGGACACCTTCTTCTGTGATATGGATCCTGCCGGAGGACAGTTCGCCCAACTTTCCAGCAAAAGATGTAAAATTCCCCTCTGGGATACGCATCCCTATGTGTATATCCGCCCCATATTCTATCGCCTCTATTGTCCCTCCGACGCTATCTATTTCAAGCTTTATAAGCTCAAAGACAGGATATTCGCATCTAAATGATATGATCTTTACCGGCTTCATAACAGCTATCCCCGCCGCGTCCAGCCCTAGCTTTGCCGCACGCGCATACGCCCGCGTAAGCCCTCCGGCCCCAAGAAGCGTCCCTCCAAAGTAGCGGGTCACGCAACACAGGTAATTTTCTATGCCCTCCCGTCTGAATACTTCATATATTGGCATCCCAGCCGTACCCTGCGGCTCTCCCGCGTCGGAAAAGCGTATGCTATTTGTCGCCTTGACAGAATATGCAAAAGCCACATGAGAAGCGTCTTCAAAGCGCTTTTTCACTCTATCCAGGTTTGTCAGCGCCTCTTCTTCTGTTTCGCATAGAAAGACGCTTCCAATAAATCTGGACTTCTTTTCCACAAACTCATCCTCGCCAAACCCAAATGGCACAAGATAATCGGACATATAACCTCTCCTATCAGACCTTCTCTGTTTTTATCCCTCTGTCGCGCAGTCTTCCATATAAAGCTTCATCGCAGAGAGCCTGTATAACCGTAAATTCACCGGTATATTCAGTCGAGCCCACTTTTGCCTCCCTATAAAGCGTATCAACAATCCCGCTTTCAGAATAAGGTATATATATTTTGAGGTGCATAAGTGGTCTTTGTACCAGACGCTTTACTTCTTTTAGCAGCTTATCGATGTTTGTCCCGTTTTTTGCAGAAATGCACACATCGTTTTCCCTGATAGGAGGTATGTCCTCCGCGATGTCGGTCTTATTATACACCCTTATACATGGGGTTTCGGTTACACCCAGGTCAGCTGTCAGCCGTTCAACAACTTCTGCATGCTCCTCCCACAGAGGGCTGGACAAGTCGATCACATGAAGTATCACATCGGCATAGCATAGCTCCTCCAACGTCGCCTTAAACGCCTCCACAAGCTTGTGTGGAAGCTTCCTTATGAATCCAACCGTGTCAGAAAACAGGACTGTAAAATGGTCATCTATTTCAAGCTTTCTTGTAGTCGGGTCAAGAGTATCAAAAAGGCGGTCATTTGCCTCTATTCCGGCTCCTGTAAGCGTATTTAGAAGGGTAGACTTTCCCGCGTTTGTATACCCAACTATCGCTGCTACAGGTATCTCAGCCTTTATCCTGCGCTCACGCTGTACTCTCCTCACCTTTCTTATCTTTTCAAATTCCTCTTCGAGCCTGCTTATATGCCGCCTAATATGGCGCCTGTCAGTCTCAAGCTGGCTCTCCCCAGGTCCTCTGGTTCCAATTCCTCCTCCCAGCCTGGACATTGATTTCCCCATACCTGAAAGCTTCGACAACACATACCGGTACTGCGCAAGCTCAACCTGGAGGCGCCCCTCGCTTGTACGGGCCCTCTGCGCAAAGATATCCAATATCAACGCGCTGCGGTCAAGCACCGTCCTCCCCAAGGCATCCTCAAGGTTTCTTATTTGGGAAGGCGAAAGCTCGTTATCAAATATCACAAGTTCTGCATCCCCATTTTCCACAAGCTCCCTCACCTCCGCAATTTTTCCATCTCCGATAAGCGTCCCCGGATCGGGAGAGATCCGGTTTTGCAGCACCTTTCCAACGCATTTTCCTCCCGCAGTTTCCAAAAGCTGTTCAAGCTCGTCAAGCGTCTCCCAGTCAGAATTTTCCGACATGTCAAACACCGGAGACGCAAGCCCCACAAGCACCGCCTTTTCTTCCCTGCCCTTTTTCTCTCCAAATCTGTCCATCTCATCACTTCCTGTGTAATAAATACTCATGTTTCACCTTTTATACCCACAAATAATATCAAATCTATCTACTTTTTTCAATCGTCTGCAAAAAATTCTGCTTTTATCTTGCCAATTTCTAAAATTAATATTGCTTTTTTGCCCACCATGTGCTATACTTCCATCTGTGATTTTCCGTTGTTTGAAAGAGGTGAATGATATGAAGCCCGGAATCCATCCAGATTACAAGCAGACCACTATCAGGTGCGCTTGCGGTAACGTCATCAATACAGGCTCAACAAAGGGCGACATCAAGGTCGAAATTTGTTCCAACTGCCATCCGTTCTTCACCGGCAAGCAGAAGCTTGTTGATACCGGCGGACGTGTTGACCGTTTCAATAAGAAGTTCGGTCTTAAATAATTTTATGCTTGTATACAAAAGGAGCAGCACATGCTGCTCCTTTTATTTTTACTTCCATTCTACCTCTGTGTCCTGGGGAATATCAAAGCATATGTTGTAATACGGCTCATAATAGGCATTGTGGTATGGCATCGCCCATCCATAGCTATCCTCGGGCAGCTTTTTCTGCTCGAGAGAACCTCTGTTGTGCTGCTCTGCATACTCCTTTATTTTTGTCAGGTTTTCGCGGTAAACCCCTGCATTTTTCCAATACCCCGTAACGGTTCCAGAGTATATAATCAATGCCACAGAAATTAGCACAGCCGTCACCGCATATACCGTTATCTTTTGCTTTATCTCTCCACAAAGCCCAAAGCTCCACGCCGTAAATATCATTGCCCCAGCAATATAAAAAAGCATGTTTCGCTCTCCTATAACCGGAGAGACAATCATCATCAACTGTGACCCAAATGCCAGCACCAGAGCAGTAAGCCCTGTAACATCCCCGTACCTCCGGTACACCAGTCCCGCCGCTACAAGTGCAGAAGCCGAATATCCAAAAATGCATGTGAGAAAATATAGGCTCCTCCCTCCAGTATACCCGAGCATCATAGCAGCCCACCAGATAAAACTGAGTACACATACGCAAAGAGCCGCAGTGGCAAGCTTTTTATACTGCCCTCTAAGCTCACCTAAGAGCGTAACCGCAGACGCTGAAAATACTCCCACATGAAAAATTGCCATGTGTCTCGTCATCATAAAATTACGGCAAAATCCTTTTACATTATATACTATAAGTGAAAGCAGTCCCCCGTCCACCGGATTTTCCTCAACAGAAGCCCTCAGGAACTGGGCAGGAGAGCACACCACAGTGACTATTCCCGCAAATGATGCAATAAGTGCCATGATCTCACATCTTTTGAGCTTTTCCTTTCGGAAAAACTTTTTTTCACCCAGCAATATGACGTTCAGACCAAAAGCCATCATACCGCCCTGCTCCACAGTTGCCGATGCAAAAAATGCGAGCACAGGTAAAAATTGACAGCTTTTTTTACTTTCAATTTCTTGTTTCAATACGCTCCAATATATCACCAGCATAAGAATAGGGTATACATAGTTGAACGAGCCTGTAAGCCAGTACACGCTCTGGCGGTATACCGGCATCCCTATACCAAGAATAAATGCCAAACAGATGGCAGCAGGGACACTTTTATTTCCTTTTTCTGGCATCAGCCTTAGTGAAAAATATACTATTCCACCCAGCATAGCCGCATTGCATATTCTCCACACCCATAAGTTTATTCCAAGAAACAGAGTGACAAGCAGGTGGACCACAACACGACCATTTGCCATAAAATAATGCTGAATATTTCTTGAAAAATAATAGGTGGCATCCTGCTTGGAAAATGCACTGTAAAAAAAGTCGTCCCCATACAAAAACACGTTTGCAAGCACCGCAAAAGTACCCATAAAAGCCAGCACCGCCGGTAATACCCTGAAAAATACACCTTCTCTTTTCATAGCACCCTCCGGTCTCATCATCCCGGTATAGATTGGGATGAAATTTTGTCCAGCTCCGCTATCAAGTAACATACATGTGCAAGACAACTCGGATTATATCATAAACCAAATATAATGGCAACCTTGCCAGATCCTCCCGCAAGGTTGCCATTTAAATAACCAATTTTACACACTTATGGTATCACCAGTCGCAAAGAAGTATATCAGCCTCTCTTTCACAGGTTTTCCAGTGATCTTTTCGAGCGCTCTCCCATATGTCTCAAGCTGCGGGCGGTATTCCTCCGCGCGGGCATACTGGGACGCTTTGCTCACCCTGTCAGACTTAAAATCAACCACTACTATCTTTCCGTCCTCCTCAAAAAACATGTCGCAAACGCCCTGTAAAAGTATTTTTTCTGATGAATCAGTGTGATAGTAACGCGCACATTCGTCAAGTACAGAAAACTTAAACTCCCTGCGGAGGCTACCAGAACCAAGCGCCCTTTTCCCAATGTCTTAATTTACAAATCCTATTATTTTATCCAGATCTGCCGCCTCAGCCTGTGTGTCAGATATTATTTTCATCCGCTTCAGCCGTTCCAGCTCCCTCTGCGCAGATTCCTTGTCCAAACAGGCATTGTAATCTGCAAACTGCATAACCACATGCAGCGCCGTCCCTCTCTCCGCAGCGGTCAGCCCTTCCTGCTGAACAAACCTTGGTCGTGCACTCCTTCCCACCGGTCGCGCCTGCAGCCGCGCACCCTCTGCCGCTTCTTCATCAACATCCCGCCCCTTCATCTGTGTTGCAGTGAGCTTTGAGGGTATTTGTGAGAGCTCCAAATGATCATATTTAAATCTCAGTTTTTCCTCTATCTCCCGGTACAGCTCCTCATAACCCTCCTCTTCAGGAACATTTTTATCATCTCGCCTACTTTCACTTTCCTCTTCTACATGGACATCGCTTATAACATCGATTATCATATTCCCTTCAGCTTTTGCATCGAATCCGGGATCTCTAGAAATCTCCCGTAATTTTATACCGTCCGGGTGCTGTGCCATTACCGGTATCAACCACTTAGCTGGTCCATCAGCCGTTTTTAACAGCTCTTCATCTATCGTTTGCCCCCCCAAAAGCATCCTTTCAATTTTTTTCTTCGCGTCAGGCATGGCGCATGTCATTATAAGCTTATCTTCTGCCCGTGTCATTGCAACATAAAGCACCCTCATTTCCTCTGCCAGAGATTCCTCACGTATCCTGTCAGATATTGCCATATACGCAGCCGTCGGATATCGATACATCCTGTCAGCGTCAAACATCCTCATACCTATCCCCAGCTCTGGATGCACCAGAACAGATTTCCTGGTGTCCTCTACATTAAATTTCCTCGCAATATCGCAAAGGAAAACTATTGGAAACTCCAGCCCTTTGGATTTGTGCACAGTCATTATCCTGACCTTTCCCTGTTCCTCCTCCTCGCCCCCAAATGTACCGCTCTCAAAGACCTTTTCCATATAACTTACAAACCCAAAAATCCCACGGTATTCCCCGCTCTCATATCTCTGGGCATGCTCAAAGAAAAGATTCAGGTTTTTCCTGCGCATGGCTCCGCCAGGCATTGCGCTGTATATGGCAGGGAGGTTCTTTTTTGAATATATGTACCATATTAGCTGGTCCACCCTCATATCAGCCGCAGCCGTCCTCATTAGACCAAGCTCGTCTAAAAATGATGCCGCCCTTTCGTTTCCCATATCAGCAGCTCTTACTAGTGCCTCATACATGCTTTCTCTCCCTGCCGAGCGTATTTCTGCAAGCTCGTCCGGCGAAAATTCATATAAGGCAGACCTCAGTACAGCTATCAGCGGGACATCCTGATATGGGTTATCTATTACCGAAAGAAGGGACATTATAACAAACAGCTCAGTCGTTTGCTCCATTCCGCTTCCCTGACTCTGTACAGGTATCCCCGACTGACGCAGGATGCGCTCATAGATTGCTGCCTTACCAGCTACCGAGCGCAGCAGGATGGCTATATCCCCATATCCCGCAGGTCTTATGCTTTCTCCACTTCCTATCATAAATCCAGATGACAGAAGCTCATGTATACGGTTGGCAACAAATCCTGCTTCTACCTCCGCTTTCACCGGATCGTCCTCTTCCTCTTCTCCGTGGGGAACGTCGATAACATAGAATTCGGATATATGCTCTCCATCCCTTTCGTCATCTCGCCCACAGGTTAGCCGTTCACGCCCGCTATAATCAATTTGCGTAAATCCGCCTATCATCAGCTTTTCAAAGACAAAATTTACAGCATCTATAACTTCATTTCTCGAGCGGTAATTTTTCGAAAGCAATATCCTTGCCGGATACAATGACGGCATGTTTTCACCGAAGTCCTCGCTTATATGATATTTCCTGAGAAATATTTCAGGTTCTGCCAGACGAAAACGATAGATGGACTGTTTCACATCTCCAACCATAAACATATTTCCTTTTGTCAACATCCTTACAATCGTATCCTGTATCCCATTGGTATCCTGAAACTCATCTATCATAACCTCACAAAATCTGTCCCCTATACCTCGTGCAATCTCAGTAGGCTCTCCACACTCGTCACATAACAGCCTGATTGCCATATGTGAAACATCGTTAAAGTCAACTATCCCACGGCTGGACTTCATTCGTTTATATTCCTTTTCATATTCAAAAACCGCAAAGAACAATCCTTCTACTGCCGGAAATACCCTTTTAAGTTCCCCTATGTGCACACTTTCCGGTTCACATATTCTCTCTGCCAGCTTGCTGCGCATACTGCGCCAGCTATCTCTTACGCCTTTTATCTTGTCTTTAAATACCGGGTCATGATACCTTGGTGGGGCGCTTTTCAGCTTTGCCATCGGCTCCTCGAGCGCCTTTGCCGCACTGTCCCATCCGGCAGCAATCGCATCCTTCAGTCTCTCCATTTGAAGCACATCTGCCTCAAAGGTTTCGACATATTTAGCCGCCAGCATAGGTTCCTCACGAAGCTCTTCCAGAGCAACCTTCATCCTTTTTTCCGCTGATTCTATCGTAGCATTAGCCCGGTCAAGTATTTCCTTGCCCCATATTGTGGTAGCAAAGTCTGATATTTCACCGGAAAATTCTTTTTTTATCTCATCTGCCCATCGCTCCGGAAAAGGATGGCTCTGGATATTTTCGCTTGTCTGCTGTATAACTGCCGCAAGCTGCCTGTCGTCCCTGTCAGCAGACATAAGCGCTGCAAATGTAGCAAACCCTGGATTGTTATCTATGTCTGAATAGAGCTTTTCAAGAGTATTTTCCAGTGCTTCAGCCATCAAAAGCTCTGTTTCGGCGCCTTCCGCTATCCTAAATCCAGGTCCTACATCGCACATATGCGAAAATTCGCGCACAATATCCAGACAGAACGAATCTATTGTCATAATATGTGCTCTGCTCCCACGAGAAAGCTGGCGGTGAAGATGTCTATTACCCGGGTCCTCAAGCAACATCTCGCTGAGCCTCGAAAGTATCCTTCCCTTCATCTCGGCAGCGGCAGCACGAGTAAAAGTAATGATAAGAAAATCATCTATGTCCCTCTTCTCACTGCCTGTTATGCGATTTATCACTCTTTCCACCAGCACTCTTGTCTTTCCTGATCCGGCAGCAGCAGAAACAAGTATATCCCGCCCCGCCGCCTTAACTGCCATATGCTGCTCATTCGACAGAACTATTGCCATTGTGCTGCTCCTCCAACTTATTCCAAAATTCTTCTGTTTTCACCGGATATAGATACCTCTTTCTATCCTTTCCGTTCGACTCGTCAAACTGACAAGCCGCAGCGTAATCACAGTAGCTGCATGCACTTTGCCGCATATTGCGGTAATATGGAGAAGCTGATATATCCCCATGCCTGATATCTTTTCCCATCTGCTTTAATATCTGCTCGACATGCTTGCGAAGTTGTCCAAACTGAGCAAGCGTTGCCACTGAGGAGGATGCCGAAAATTTCTCCCCGTTCTTTGCCATTCCTACTGGCAGAAACCTTTTTATTTCTCCGCCCTCCATCGCTGACACCACTCTAGGAACCGCGAGCAATATGCCACTTCGTTTAAGACTTTTATCAAGCTCCTTCTGTATCTCTTCGTCTCTAGCTCTTCTCTTTCCTGTAAAAAACACTTCCTTTACAGGAGTATATAACACGCCTGCCCCCACCGGTTCTCTGCCGTATCTCTTCAGACCCTGCTTTTCTATAGCAAACATGTATATCAACATTTGCATACCAAGCCCATGCCAAATATCGCTCAAATCAAACTTTTTATAGCCACTTTTATAATCTACTACCCGGATATAAAGCAAGTCTCCATCAAGCCATCCGTCCACGCGATCAACCACTCCGTCAATCTCAACAGCTTCACTGCCCTCGCCAACGCGCACAGGCTCCATGTCCTTTCCGTTTCCAAACGACAGCTCAAAATCAAGCGGTTCAAAATCTGAAGAGCGCATTTCCTCCATAATGTTTTCCATCACTTTACGTACAGTCCTTCTCAGCCTACCGTACAAAAACCTGACACGGGCACCTTTGTCTGCCATTCCACCTATATTGTCTATGACATAATCCCGTGCCGCAGTATCTGCAATCTCAGCCGCTTCATCTGTGGTTACTTTTTTAAATCCTCCACGCTTCATTATCTCCGCCACAGAATTTTCCAAAACATAGTGCAGAAATGTACCGCTCTCCATAGGATCAAATCCAACCCTCCTTCTAACCTTTGCCCTGAGACCATACTGCATATAATAAGCAAACCTACATGACATAAATTTGTCAGATCGAGAGGCGGTGAGAGCCACCTTGTTTCCATACAG
>CALXAZ010000138.1 GCA_944386395.1 uncultured Clostridia bacterium | reverse complement strand
TTGGATTTCGCTTCTCAAACAGTATGCCAACCCCACCGAACTGACAGCGGAGCTTCTGAATACGCTGATTGAAAAGATCGTCATTCATGAAGCAACCACCGTGGATGGTATGCGTGAGCAGAATATTGACATCTACTACCGCTTAATCGGCAAAATTGAGTAAAACAACAGATATGAGTGCCTATGCAAATGGGCGTAGGCACTCATACATAACCAATATCTTTAAGTGCGGGAATCGGGGAATGCAGTCCCAGACATAGACATATTGTTAGATCTATCTCATCTATACAATGTTACGATCAACGAGATGCTTGAAGATATTGATCTGCTTCGTGAGTTGACCGGCAAGGAAACCAGACATTCAGGAATAGCCTATTTTGTTCCGGAACAAGAACGAGAATATAATATCGCATGGGCAACCAAAATGAAGAACGGCAAGTGGGTAAATCACAATTGGGAATATACTAGAAAAGTTAATCCCAGTATGGATAATGTTGGGAAACAGATCGCTTCTTACGATGGCATAATCCTTGAAATCGGTACGGGACCAGGCGGCGGTTATATGCCGTATATCCTCAAGGCAAATCCAGATGCCACGATTATCATAAGTGATCTTTCTCCTACGGTTATTAGTGAGTGGAAAAACTTTCTGGATAAAACGGTTGATTCGCCAAATCTCTACTATGCAGTATTTGACTTTTGTGCTATGCCTTTCAAAAATAATAGCATAGATATTATTTCGGATGGCGGCGGTATAGGAAACTGTGACGGCGAAAAGTCCCAGGCATTAAAAGAGGCCTACAGAGTTTTAAAACCGGGCGGAAAATTGATAACCTCAACTGGCTTTGTAAATAAGGAAACTTTGGCAGCACTTCCCGGTGAAGTGCAAAATGTTCTGATAGAAAAGCGTCCAGATATATTTGAGGACTTGTATGAAGATACGGTTCTTGCCGGGTTTAGCAAGATCGACAGTGTCATTAGTGGATGTTGGTACACCGATGATGATGATAGCGCGATTGCAGATTTGGCGCGTTCACTTGGAGTAAATTTAAAATTTACAAGCTATACAAGATATTGTACAAAAGAATGAAGCAATAACGTAGAAAAGGTCCTGCATATGCAGGACCTTTTAGTTACTTGCAAAACTTATCCCGTAATATCTTTTCTATCATATCCGCTGTCACATTCCCAACTGTTGAAGCAACGCTTGAATTGTTTTCCCATCTTGGCATAAGCCTTTTTATATCTTCTTCCGTAAGTATTATATCCAGCTTAGGAGTTATACGCTCTATCAAATCTATCAAGCAGTCAATATCTCCTCCTATCGCAGCAAAAAAGCTGGATATACGTTCTGGCGCACACTTTTCAGCATACCTGAGCAGCTCTGGCAGATATACGGCACAAGCATTGCCATGCGCTACTCCATAATCTTCTGAGAGGAAATATCCCATGTTGTGAGGAAATGTGGTTCCCGTAACGCTTATTGCAAGACCTCCAAGTATAGAGGCATTGTACAACCTCTCCCTTTGGTCTGAATCTAGCTTTGTATTGCTCTGTAAGACAGATCCAAGAGTCTCCCTAAGTATCGCCGCTCCACGCAAAGCAAATGCAGCCGAAATGTCGTTTGCTTTTTTGCTGAAATAGCTCTCAATACAATGTGCCAAGGCATCTACCGCTGTCGAAAGGACAAACTTCCGCGGCAGCGTTTCAGTATACCTTGGATCTCCAAAGGATATTTTGGCATATATTCTCTCGTCACGTATACTGCGCTTTCTTCCCCTGCTGTCGGTAAGGACAGATACTGGTGTCACCTCACTACCAGTTCCTGCTGTCGTCCCAATCAGCAATACCGGCAGAGCATCTTTTATCCATTTTCGGGCATAAAGGTCGTCCTCTTCTGTTTTTGGGTTGGCAGCACATACAGCTACTATTTTTGCCGCATCCAGCGGCGAACCTCCCCCTATACCAATTATAAAATCAGCTCCATATCCCTTTGCAAGCTTTCCTGCCTCAATGCAGGACGCTATGGTCGGATTCTGGACTATTTCATCGTATATGCTATATCCGATACCCACCCTTCCCAGCGCCTCTGTCACATCCCCGAGAGCACCGCACCTCTTTGCGCTGGATTTTCCTGTTACAATAAGGCACCTCTGTCCCATTTCTGAAAACATCTCTGCATTATTTAAAATACAGTTGTTTCCGGTTATGAGACGTGTACTCATATAAAAATCCATATACTGTCCTCCCAATAATATTTTGATTATTATAGCACAGTATGATATAATAATCAAAATAAAAGGTCTGATCTGTTTTTGCAGACCTTAAAATATTAACGGAGGATAGCCTTATGATAAGAAAAGCTTCTGAATGTAACTGTGAGATTCGCAAAGAAATGCGTGGAGGTCCTGGTAGCGTAAAGCTTACCAGCTTTGTTACTGCCGATGAGCTATACAATAAGGGACGCATGTTTTCAGGCATCACTCTTGAACCCGGATGCGGCATCGGCTACCATATCCACGAAAATGAAACTGAAATTTTTTACATAATAAAGGGCACTGCCATATATAATGACAATGGCACAGAGCAGGAAATATCTGCAGGGGATGTAGCAATATGCGCCTGTGGAGAAGGACATTCCATTACAAATAAGTCCGGATCTACCGTTGAGCTTGCCGCACTGATAATACTAAAATAACAGCTAAAGCAATTATAAATCCCTGACGAAAGTTTCCGTCAGGGATTTTACTGTTTATTCAGCTTTTATCAGATGGTTTTGACAAAACAGCGGCAAAAAATCCAAACACCACTGCAGCTGCTATACCGCCTGCTGTTGCAGTGAGACCTCCGGTAAATATTCCTATCGCGCCTTTTTCCTCTACCGCTTTCTCAACCCCCTTAGCAAGAGAATATCCAAATCCGGTAAGGGGAACTGTTGCTCCTGCTCCTGCCCATTTTACAAGCGGTTCATACACTCCAATGGCAGTCAATATAATCCCTGCAAGCAGATAACTTAAAAGTATTCTTGCCGGCGTCAATTTCGTCTTATCTATCAGTATCTGCCCTATTGCACACAGCGCTCCTCCAACAAGAAAAGCCTTAAAATAATCCAAAAACATTTCCATATATATACCTGCCTTACCTGTCTGCGGATATGCAAACAGCGTGACATACACAAGGTATGCTTTCCCCCTGCATCGTTGAAACTGGGCTTAGAAGAGCCCCGGTTCCGGCAAAAATTATCTTTTTCAGTTTGCCTGCTTTCATATCATTGAGAAGCTTCCCACACAGCACCACAGCGGAGCATCCGCACCCAGAGCCGCCTGCGTGTACATCCTGCTTTTCTGCATCGTATATCGCCATTCCGCAGTCCTTGTAATTTCCGTTAAAACTTATTCCATCCCTTTTAAAAAAATCCAGCACAATATCATACCCTACAGATCCAAGATCCCCTGTAACTATCAGGTCATAGTCAGCCGGTGACGTCCCCGTATCATGAAACATCGCCGCCAATGTATCATGTGCTGCTGGAGCCATCGCTGCACCCATATTGTTTGCATCCTTCACTCCCAGATCAACTATTTTACCCATTGTGGCATAAGTTATATATGGTCCCGGACCTTCTTCCGAAAGTATTACCGCACCCGACCCTGTGACAGTCCACTGGGCGGTAGGGGTGCGTTGAGCGCCATATTCAAGAGGGGTGCGGTATTGACGTTCTGCTGTACAATAGTGAGAAGAAGCAACAGCCGCGCTTAAACCGGAAAACCCTCCATCAATTAACATTGATGACATTGCCAGTCCTTCTGCCATTGTCGAACATGCTCCATAAAGACCAACAAACGGTACCTCAGATTCTCTCGCGGCAAATGACGATGCAATACACTGATTTATCAAATCTCCTGCCATGATATAGTCGAGCTTATCATATGTCAATCCTGCTTTTTTCAGTGCACGCTCTGTTGCCTCTTTCTGCATCCGGCTTTCAGATTTTTCCCATGTCTTTTCCCCAAATGTCGTATCCTCGTTTATATAGTCAAAGCTGCCACCGAGCGGTCCCTCGCCTTCTTTTTTGCCCACAACACTTGCATATCCCACAATCGACGGAGGTTTTAGCATCTTAACTGTCTGCTTTCCAATTCTTTTAGATGGCATTATACCATCCCCCTTCAAAAAATATTTATCTTCCCATCAATAGCTTTTCCCTGTTAACATGAAAAATACATGCTTTACTCTTAACGCCAAAAAGCGGAGCGATCGCTCCGCTTTTTGTATCATATTGATTTGCAGTTTATTTTCTATCAAATGAAGGGTTTATTGCATAAAAATTTTTAGAATTTAATCTATCCTGAACCAGACGAAGCCCTTCGCCGAATCTCTGGAAATGTACTATTTCCCTTTGACGGAGAAATTTTATCGGCTCTGCCACATCTGGATCATCTACCATACGCAAAATGTTGTCGTATGTTGTGCGCGCTTTCTGTTCTGCTGCCATATCTTCAAACAGGTCTGTAATAGTGTCACCCTTTGACTGGAGATATGCCGCTGTAAACGGAGTACCTGAAGCTGCCTGTGGGTATATACCGGTAGTATGATCAACAAAGTAATCTTCAAATCCCGACTTTTTTATCTCTTCTTCACTCAGATTTCGAGTGAGCTGATATACAATAGCACCTATCATCTCAAGATGCCCAAGCTCTTCTGTACCTATATCTGTCAGAATGGCTTTAAGCTCTGGATAGGGCATCGAAAATCTCTGGCTTAAATAGCGAAGAGATGCTCCCAATTCTCCGTCTGGTCCCCCATATTGTGTAATTATAAACTTAGCCAGAGCCGGATTCGTGTTTTTTATTTTAACCGGATACTGAAGCTGTTTTTCATATTGAAACATACTATACGTCCCTCCTGTTCGCGTCATATTCCCATGGCCATGGGCTGTTTATCCAATTATAGCTAGATGCGTCCGCCATATCTGTCTTGCTTATAGGTCCATATTTGGCTACATATTGCTTACGGTATTCGTTATACATCTTTACGTATGTTTTAAAAAGCTGGAAAGCCTCTTTGTCATCTGGATGACTGTTCAGAAAAAGACCAATTTCTGTAACTACAAAAGCCAAAGCCCTCAGCTCATTTTGTGCTGTTTTTTCCAGCTTGCCATCTGGGCAATAATTTTTAAACGGTAATTCAAGACCCGGAAATAATGTTCCTCTGTCAAGAGCCGCTTCCGGCTTATATCCATTCTCATATTTTTGTTTTGGAACATATGCCATCGCAATGGATGCCGGAGTTTTCAGCTCTCCAGCAGCGGCGTTTCCACCACAGGACATATTATTCATCGCCGCAGTTTCAATGCTAAGATTATCCAAATTTCTAACCACCTGTTCTCCGCACACTTCTTTTTGTGGTTTTGCTGTGCGGTGCAAAACCTATCTGGAGTTTGCTTCTCCATCAACATCATATGAAGTATTTGCTTTCAGGTTCCAAAGCACTCTTTTACTTATCGCTCAAATATGCTATACTATTAGGCGAATCATCTACTATGTACATAAAATATCGCAGAGTTTCCCTATAATATAATTTTACGAGAGGAGCGCCACGTATGACCGCCGTTATAACAGATGTCCACTATCGGATGTCACTTGCACTTATTCGCGACCTTGCAGAGGCGGGGATACGTGTTGTTGTATGTGAAAATAGTAATTCACAGCTTCCTCTCGGATTTTATTCCAGATATATTGACAAGTCTCACCTTTTTTGCTCAAACGAATATCTTTCCGAGCTATATTCTCTTTGTAAAAGTATTGCTGACACAGAGGGTGAAAAGCCGGCACTGCTCCCTGTCGGAGCTGACACTATTGCCGCACTTGCAGACAAAAGTATCTCAGAGAAATTTTCCACAGTTTGCGGTCTTGCCGTTCCGGAAAAAGAAACACTTGACCTTTTTAATGACAAAAGCTCTGCCTGGAAGCTCGCTTCAGAACTTGACATTCCAGTTCCTGCGACCTGCCTTCCCGGAGAATCTGTGTCAGAATTTATCTCTTCGATATCATTTCCATGCGTTGTAAAGCCAGTTTGCGGCGAAAAGCTTGGACTTACTGCCGCTGCCCGATATATAATAGCAAAAGATTTTGCTGAATTAGAATATGCATATAATCATTTTTTATCTCTTGGAGGAGAACCTATTGTACAGCAATATCTTTCCGGCAGTGGAATTGGTTGCTCAGTCGTTTCCGACTGTGGTAAGATTGTATCTTCTATCTGCCATCGCAGGATACGAGAATATCCTATTGACGGTGGTCCTTCTTCATGCTGCGAAGCTTTTCGCTCACCTCTTCTTGAAAGCTACGCTGCAAAACTTGTATCTCATACTAGATTCACCGGACTTGCAATGTTTGAGTTTAAAGAAGATTCAGCAGGCAATCCACACTTTCTAGAAATCAATCCCAGAGTGTGGGGTTCCTTTCCCCTTGTTCGCGTATCAAAGAGCGGCCTGCCTCTCCGCTGGTTCGCTGTTGCATGGAACAAAGGTAACCCAAATCATTGTTTTACTCCTCCACCATCTGAATTTCACACATGCAAAATGCAGTTTGCCGCATCTGATATCATGGCAGCAGTAGGATATCTTTGCCACGGGGAAAAACGCCGCGCTCTTGGGGCTTTGCTCGATTTTTTCGATCCACGCGTGCGCGATGGTCTATGGGAGCTACGCGATCCGAAGCCTGGTTTCAAATACTACCTTTCACTGATATCCAAGAGGAAATAATATGGAATATAAAATAGATTTTCACGTCCACAGCGAAGCCTCTCCAGATGGTCTTTCCTCCTTAGACGAGCTATCAATCGCTGCCAAATCCCGTGGGCTCTATGCCATAGCAATAACAGATCACAACAGGTTTACTATAGCTGAACCAGAAATTCGCAACGGCGTACTTATGCTTCCCGCGTGCGAAATATCAACAAAAAGCGGGCATATTCTTGCCCTTTTCTGCAAGCATACATTTGATATAGATTTTCTCAACACAGACGGACTGCCAACAGCAGAAACGGCAATAAACGAAATACATCGTAACGGAGGACTTGCTGTTATCGCTCACCCCTTTGAAAAGAGAGACTGGATACCAGGGTCGATACACAATCTTCTCGATGGAGCTGAAACAGCAAACTCTCGCGCTTTCTTTAACAATCATCTCGCAAATGATATGGCTTCCTCTTATGCTGCTGCTCACGACCTTATATCTTTTGGAGGTAGCGATGCTCATTCTGCTTATGAAATAGGTAATTCATACACCATAGTTGATGCAAAGGACGTTTCCTCAATACGAGACTCTGTTGCCGCCGGACGGTGCCATGCTGTGTTTGTCCGCAATACTCCTCGAATACGAAAAGGGCTTTCACAGTTTAAAAAAGCAAAAAATTCGCATAATTTGTATAAAATATTACGAGGTATGGCATATATTCTTTATTGTACCCTTCGTGATATATTCGGAATATAGCAAAAGATTATCAGGAGGTTTTCCTATGTCCCTTCTTACAAAAGGAATTGGCGCCGCAAAAAAGGTCAAGCATCATTTTCAGGATGAAATAAAACGGCGTACCCCCGTATATATTTCGCCCGTTCGGCGCATAGAGCGAGTTAAAACTTCCGAGCGTATTTGCGCGATGACCTTTGATGATGGACCATGTCGCCTTCCCGCCTCTCCCGGTGGAGACCGCCCCCTCACTCTCTCACTTATCGATACTCTTGAAAAGCACGGCGCGAAGGGAACATTCGATGTAGTCGGTGATACATCTACAAATTATCCTGATGTTGCTGGAAAGCACGGCTCTGCATCTTGGGGAGGAGAAAAGTATGACCACTATCCAGATATCAACAAGGATAGCGATGGCGGTGCCGCAAATTGTCCAGAGCTCATCGAGCGTATACTGTCCGGCGGGCACGAAATTACCAGCCATACCTATGCGCATATTCTATATGGCTGGAAGCCTTTGGTATATGGACGCCGAAAGTTTTTAGGTGATATCGAGCTTGTCCTTTCCGACCTTGAAAAGCTGCACTCTCTTATGCTAAGCAAATACAATTACGAGATAAAGCTTTCGCGCCCTCCCCACTATGTGGACCGGATAAGCAACCACCTTACAAGTTACGATGCCTACGCCTGCATGGGCTATCAATACATGGCAGCAAGCTTTGATGGTGCTGGATGGCTTCCACTTTCCAGCTATCAGGCTGAGGTCGAAGCTACCTGGAAACCGATGGAACGAGCCCTAGACATTGATCCAGACTTTTTCTGCGGTCAGATAATATTTCAAAAAGATGGGTACAATATGGCAAGGCGTACGCCCATTGCCGATGGTCTTGAAAAACAGCTCGAGCTTTTAGACAGATACGGATACAGAGTAGTCACTGTATCAGACCTGTTAAAACAGTCGCCTTTTGCTGATTGCGCAAACGGGGATCCTGCATATCCTTATGCAAAAAAGCTGCTTGAAACCGGCTTCTGTCCGGCTTTCCGTGACAATACCATACGAGTTGAGAAACCTGTGACGCGCGGCGAACTTGCGATGATAATGTTTGGTACTCAGGCTGCTAATGACCGTATTAGCATAATAAAAAGCGGAGAAAAATCCCATTTTCGGGACATCTCCACCTCTCATCCTTATTATGCCGCAATAAAGCTTGCCATAAAAGCAAACTGCTTTACTGTTGACAGGGTTTTTCGTCCTGACGTCCCCATAACATCAAAGGAATTTATTTTCTTCTGTGGAAGCATGTTTGCAAAATCCCCGAAAAATATCCCGTATTCTTTGAGCAGGGTTGATGTTTTGAAAATACTGGCTGACTATATATGACAGATATATAAAACGGGCAGAAAAATATCTGCCCGTTTTTATTGTCATTTTATAGATATATCCAGGATACACCCGGTTCTCTTCAGCTATCTCAAAAGATATGGCGCGAGAAACTGACCGGTATATGAAGAACTGTTCTCGGCAACTTCTTCCGGCGTCCCAGTGCAGACTATTTCTCCTCCCCGGTCCCCTCCGTCAGGTCCAAGATCAATAATATGATCCGCGCACTTTATGACATCCAGATTGTGTTCAATTACAATCACTGTGTTACCGCTTTCAACCAATCTATTCAGCACCTCTACCAGCTTATGCACGTCCGCAATATGCAGCCCGGTAGTCGGCTCATCCAGCACATATATGGTATTCCCCGTAGAACGCCTTGCCAGATATGTTGCAAGCTTAACCCTCTGTGCTTCACCTCCGGAAAGCGTTGTAGACGGCTGACCCAGCTTTACATATCCCAAACCGACATCGTAGAGTGTCCTTATCTTATTTGCAATCCTTGGTAATGGCTCGAAAAATTCCAGTGCCTCTTCTACTGTCATATCAAGCACTTCTGAGATATTTTTCCCCTTATAGCGCACCTCCAGCGTCTCGCGGTTGTATCTCTGTCCATGGCACACTTCACAGGGCACATATATATCTGGAAGAAAATGCATCTCTATTTTAATAAGACCATCTCCCCCACAGGCCTCGCATCTTCCGCCGCGGATGTTAAAGCTGAACCTTCCCGGACCGTAGCCGCGCACCTTCGCGTCCTGAGTTTCTGCAAACAGGTCACGTATATCGTTAAAAAGCCCTGTATATGTTGCCGGATTAGAACGAGGAGTACGTCCGATAGGTGACTGATCGATATTGATTATCTTGTCAAGATGCTCTATACCCTCTATATAGTCATGTTTTCCCGCTACTGTATGTGCGTTATTCAGCTCGGAGGCCAGCTTTTTATATATTATCTCATTAACAAGGGAGGATTTACCGCTTCCCGACACACCGGTAACGCAGGTAAAGCAACCAAGCGGTATCTCAACATCGATATGTTTCAGATTGTTCTGGCTCGCTCCATGTACAACCAGCGTATTTCCGTTTCCCTTTCTGCGTTTTTCTGGCACTGGGATATATTTCTTCCGGCTCAGATATTGACCTGTTAGAGACTTTTCGCAAGACATTATATCTTCAACAGTTCCTGCGCATATTATCTCCCCTCCATGCACCCCAGCACCGGGACCTACATCCACTATATAGTCTGCAGCAAACATAGTGTCCTCATCGTGCTCCACCACTATCAGCGTGTTCCCTATGTCTCTAAGCTGCTTTAACGTTGCAAGAAGCTTATTATTGTCCTTTTGGTGCAGACCAATCGAGGGTTCGTCAAGGATATAGAGTACCCCGACAAGCGACGAGCCTATCTGAGTGGCAAGCCTTATCCTTTGGCTCTCCCCTCCGGAAAGCGTGCCGGATGACCGGCTGAGTGTTAGATATTCAAGTCCTACGCTTCTTAAAAAACCAAGCCTTGCCCGTATTTCTTTCAGTATCCGGTCAGCTATCATCTTCTCTGTCTCACTGAACTCCAGTCTGTCAAGAAAATCCATCGCCTGAACTATCGAAAAATCACAAAAATCCGCTATACTCAGCCCCCCTATGGTAACGGCAAGCGTCTCCTTTTTAAGCCTCTTACCTTCACAATCGGGACATAGAATTTCACTCATGCACTCCTCTATCTCGCCTCTGGCGTATTCGGACGACGTTTCACGGTATCTTCTTTCAAGGTTAGGTATTATCCCTTCAAATACATGCGAGTAGGTTCCGCTTCTGCCACTCCCGCCATATTTCATAGTTAGCTTTTTTTCTCCCGTTCCGTAGAGCAGCGCGTGCAAAGCCTCCTCAGAAAAATCACGGACAGGCGTCTCCGTTGTAAACCCATATTCCTCTCCAAGCGCGTCATAATACATTCGGGCAATCGTGCCCTGCGTTATGCTGTTCCAGCCGGATGCCCTCACTGCTCCTTGCCGCAGCGAAAGGCTCTTGTCAGGAAGGATTTTGTCTGGATCGAGCTTCAGCTGGAAGCCAAGCCCCGAACATGTCGGACACGCCCCATACGGAGTGTTAAACGAAAACATCCTTGGTGACAGCTCTTCTATACTTATCCCGCAATCGTCGCAGGCATAATTCTGGCTGAACATCAGCTCATCCCCGTCTATCACATCTACAAGAACTATCCCTCCTGCAAGGTTTGAGGCTGTCTCTATCGAGTCGGAAAGTCTCCTTGCCATGTCCTCGCGCACTATCAGCCTGTCAACCACTATTTCGATGTTATGTTTCTTTGTCTTTGCCAGATTTATCTCTTCCTCAAGAGTATATGTTGTCCCATCTACCCGGACACGCACATATCCGTTTTTCCGTGCCTGCTCAAAGATATTCTTGTGCTCCCCCTTGCGCTGCCGTATAACCGGCGCGAGAATCTGTATTCTTGTCTCAGCCGGAAGCGACATTATCTGGTCGACTATCTGATCTACCGTCTGCTGCTTTATCACCTTTCCACACTTTGGACAGTGTGGGACCCCTACCCGCGCCCAGAGCAGACGAAGATAATCGTATATCTCAGTAACGGTACCCACAGTAGAGCGCGGATTTTTCGAGGTAGTCTTTTGATCTATCGATATCGCCGGGCTTAGCCCTTCAATGTAGTCCACATCAGGCTTCTCCATTTGTCCCAGAAACTGCCTTGCATACGATGAAAGTGACTCCACATATCTCCGCTGCCCCTCTGCATATATTGTGTCAAATGCAAGCGACGACTTTCCACTTCCTGATATACCAGTCATAACAATCAGCTTGTCCCTTGGTATCTCAATATCAATATTTTTGAGATTGTGTACGCGGGCACCTTTCACGACTATTTTATCGTTCATCTTCTTGCCTCCTCAGGCATCTTTACCTCTTTTTGTTGGTGGTTTCTTTTTTCCCTCCGGCAGTACCTCTTCCCCGCGCAGCTTGATTATGCGGTCTCGAAGTGTTGCAGCATATTCAAATTCAAGTATTTTAGACGCGGCAAGCATTTC
>CALXAZ010000137.1 GCA_944386395.1 uncultured Clostridia bacterium | reverse complement strand
AAGGAATTATTAGGGGAAGGAATCCGCACAATTTCGTTTTCTGATTTACCGCAAGCCTATTGTTTAGGGATGCTATATTTGCCATCACAGAGTGACGCGGAAAAAATCATGAACACTGTTTCTTGCGTTTTGGATTTGGAAATTGCGATTTACTGCGGAAAATCGACGGAAAAATCAAATGATATGGGTGTTTCCTGCCAGAATGGGTCTTTCGTGTTGTCCTATGAAGGCCGCAAAGAAAGTTGTTTGACAATTTCTGAAACAGTACACAGAATTGTTAATTTGTTGCTACAAGACTAAAATAGGGGAAATTTGTGATCTAAGCATAAATAAATGGAAAACGGAATCGGAAAATGATATAATGAATAAAGGATAATCTCTAATTATCCGTTTTATATTGCAATATTAGCCTTAAAATACCCGATTCAATCACCAAAACCGGAGCAGTTGCATGAATTACGCGAACAGAGACATTGAATACGGCACCTTACGTCAGCTCATTGAAAATGGCTCTAATCCTATTTTCATATACGCTTACCACGCAAGTGGAGTCACCTCATTTGTAAAAATGCGGATGAAAGCTGTATGCACCTCTTTATTCGACACAAATATAATTTATATTGATGCATCAAAAGGAAGACCTCTTTCTGAATTGTTGCTAACGCAACTGGTTCGCTCGGATTACCTTGAACAATTGCAACAATTTGCTGACAAAAAATGGGGGGCACATGCACAATCCCTTCTATCAGCGGCATTAGAGGGGATACCATATGCTGGTCCTATTCTAAGTCGTTTGTCAGAACACAGTGCTGCAGTTCCTCTTTATTCAGGTGTTTATCCTTCAGCGATGGAAGAAGTTCTTACTCATTTTTTTGAAAAACAAGCAGCCCCCTTTTTAATCGTTATTGATACAGTTGAACAGCTGGGCGAGGATTCTTATGAGATGTTGCTTAGTCTTTTGCGTGCAAAAAATATTCGATGTATCTTGATTCGTACAGAAAACACTTTGCATTATGACAAACTCGAAAATTTTCTATTTCAAGAAGGGGTCTCGATATCCTCGCGCTTGGACTTTGACCGCCCTCAAGTAAAATTAGTAAAAGAGTTAGGATCACTTTATGATATTTCATTATCTACGGAAGAAGCGACAAAAATCATATCGCAGACACAGCAGAATATCCATTCGATTATTAAGGAAATCCGATGTATAAAGCTGCAATCACAAGAGCCTTCACTTACACAATGGGAAAAGGCTATCATCTCCATTCTCGACGGTTGGGGATCGCCATTGGCAGAAGAAACATTATATCAAATTTTATCGAAGTCTGAAGTCTTTTCATTTAGTAGGTCGGGAACTTTCCGCGATACGCTCTACGCATTGCAAGCCAGGGATCTCATAGAAACAGATTCTCTAGGATTGACGATAAAAGGGCGATATGATCCGCAAGTGCAAAATGTACTTAATAGCATTAGTGATCAACTATATTACAGAAATGCGATTTACGAATTTCTGACCGAGTCCACCTGTCCAATAAGAAATGACGTACTTCGTTATCGGCTTTCGAAAGAATTGAATTGTACAACTCCGAATGATGCAAAAGCATATCTTCGGCAAACAATAATAGCTGGTAAAGATGTCACATCAGATGTAATTGCTGAAGCAAAGTTAAAAAAAGGGGATGTTGATGATTGCCTTTTGGCCGGAATTAAATATTGTAGAGAACGTAGATACGAAGAATCATATGAATGGATTTCAAGTATCCCAGCCCAATCGAGAACGCCGGATATTGATGCGTTAGGTGCATCGCTACTCAATAGAGTTCGCCGTTCTGAAGAAGCAGAAATTGCCCTAAAAAAATGTCTGGAGCGTGATATGAATCCATCACATCAGAATCTATTAAGCGCTTTTCTCATCTCGACATATGTACATATGGAGCGTCTAAAAGATGCGCAAAAAATATACGAAGAAAAAGTTGATATGTTTCCAAGCAACCCAATGCATGGTTATCTGGTTCGTAATGCAATATCCGCATTCATTGGGTATCGAGAAGATTTGTATAAATTGGCTCTTCAAGATTTTCTTCGTGATCATGATGATTTTGGCTATTATACAACCATGTGCAATCAAGGTTATGCACTTTGCAGAAGTGGAAATTATCGTGACGCATTATCTCTTCTAGAAAAGGCGCTTAATGGATTGGAATGTTTTCCGCGTAGCAATCTCCATATAGTTTATAATGATTTGGGAATCTGTAATTTCTATTTGGGAAAACATCAAATCGCTTACCACTATTTCCTTTTGGCACTCCGATTTTCTAGAAATACAATGCCAGAAATATTCTCCACTATAAACCTTTCCTGTTTGGAAGCTGTTATGGGAGAAACCGAACAAGCCATTCAGCGAATAGAAAGCATACATCAAAAAGTTAGGAGGCACAAATTGGATAGAGTTCGCCAGAAGTACTACATAAACTATCTGTTAATTAAGTACTTAAGTGGAAGCAAAGACATCGAAGAATTGATTCCAAAGGCAGCATTATATCCCGATCGCTATTCTTCGGCCTTCACAAAAGAGGTTACACAGTTTTATCAGGAATATTTGAGCGCCCCTCAAAAGCACATTCGCCGTGACTGGCAAGCTTTATATTCACCTTGTGGTTTGGCATATTGGTATATGGATCCCCTAAAATTCCTTTCCGAAAGTCTCATCTAATAGTCCACAACGATATAAACTTGAAAATGTGATGTTTGCTATTAGCTCTTTATATTTAATCCCTAAATATTTAGCAGCTTGGCTTATCGTTGAGTGTTCACCTAAATTGCAACAAACGTTAAACTCAAGGAAATAAGGTGTTCCTGATTTCTCTTCAACAATATAGTCAAATCTGGTATAGTCAAGCGGTTGAACCAGAGGATACATCTTTTCTGACAGAGAGTGCAGCTTTGACTGAATTTCTTGATTTTCAACAATTTTACGAGTCAGCCCAGGAGCAATTTTCCGCTTTTGCTCATATGTGACGATTCCACCTTCAAGAGTAGAATACTGCGCAATACAGGGAAGATACATGAAATTTCCAAAATTGTTTAGCACTGGGCTAGTATGGTAAATACCTTTTATTTGTTTCTCTAGAATGACATCTACTCCAAGCGCATGGAAACTCTCTATTTTGCTCTTGGCTTGTAGCCAAGTTGTACAAGCACACGATTCATCTATTCCCTTAGATGCGGCTCCAAAACGCGGCTTGCAAAAGTATGGAGGATCAAAAGACGGACATTCCGGTACACTACCAATATTATAAATTTTCCAGTCCGGAGTTTTAACCCCTGCATATCTCGCCATCATTTTTGCCAGATGTTTATCTTCTGCGAGTGCTCGAATGTTTGGTTGTGCTCCCAAATAAGGAATTTTACGATATTCCGCAACTGACGAAACAAAAATTTCAGAATTGCGGAAAGGCATACGATTGTAGAGTGAAAATATGTAATCAACCGACAGATTCTCATCTAGCATTATTGATGGATTCCGACAGGGTACAGTCTTCGGAAACAGTTCCTTAAGTACTGTGAACACTTTATAATGGTATTCTGAATATACACGGTTTGTATCTCCAACTGAAACAGGAGCGCTTTCTGTTTCGGGTGCGTAGTGTGCCAAATACAATATTTGAATGTCTTTTGGCTCCATAATAGATTCCCTCCATTCCCCAATATCGGCTGCATCAAAAAGAAATAGGAATTTCTAAGCAACAGTGACATATGTGTACAAAAGCGGATAATTAGAGATTATCCTTTATTCCGCAAGGCTGGAGGGGATAAGAGCAGCTGCCTCTGTGTAAGGGCCGGAGAAAACGGACAGCGGGAAGATTCCATCTATTTTAATAGGACACATTGAGTTGTTCTCTCGGGTTCATAGCCGAGAGAACTTTTTTCTGCCTTTCAAAGCTGGCATGAACATAACGCTCGGTGGTTTTAATCGAACTGTGCCCCAGGATTTCTTTCACCTCATAAACGTCCCCACAGGCGTCCCATAAGTATGTTGCAAATGAGTGGCGAAACATGTGTGGTGTGTAATGCCCGGGTTCATGAGCCAAATTAGTATAATGGTTGATGATCCTACGAACAGATTGCTCTGATAATCGCTTCCCGTCACGATTCAAGAAAAAGAATTGCTCGCTTGGGTCTCTCGGAGATCTTACTTGAGAATAGGCCCTAAGCGATTGGAGCACAAAATGTGAGGATAAGTATATTCGACGTTCTTTGCTTCCTTTCCCGCGAATGAGTACAACCTGACCATCTAAATTCAAATTATCACATGTGATGGTACAAAGCTCCGAAACGCGGACTCCGCTGGCAAACAGTAGCTCTAATATGGCAACATCCCGAATGGCATTTCTGTGGGCGCTAAAAGATCCTGGTTTATACAGCTCTTCATATGCGGCAGAAAAGATGGACTCAAGAGCACGACGATCAATTATTCTTGGCAAGAGGTTTTCTTGGCGAATATGAAGCTGTATTTTTTCAAACGGGCTGCACTCAAGGATATCCTCATAAACAAGGTAACGGTAAAACGCCTTTAATGCTGCGATTTTTCTTTTGACTGTGGATGCTTTATGTTGTGACATTAGATGTTCTATATATTGTTCCATTTCGCTGCGCGATACAGCGGTGGGGCATGGATACAAACACGAGAATTGGTTTAGATCAATCGAGTACGCTTTGATTGTTTTACTATCCAAATTTTTTTGCAGTTTACAATACGAAAGGTATGCGGTTAGTATCTGGTTTCCTATCATAGCAGGTGCCTCCTCAGATTATTCGTAGTAGACATATGCTACAATAAAAGCGGCGTTTAGAAAATGGGGGGGAGAGACAAAAGGGGCTTTGCAGAAGAGAAGGGGATTGGAGCTGCCGAAGACAATAGGGGAAACAGGCACCCTTGTTATAAGCGGCGGCAACGTGGTGAAGTGACTAATAATTGATGACGGATATAAAAACGGGGCAGAGTACATAACTCTGCCCCAAAGGACTATTTATAACAGGTGTGGGATTTGTTCCGCTTGTTAGTTTCGATTGCTCTGTCACAAGGCTGATTCTCTTTGTGGAGGCGATTCTGTAACAAACCGATATCCAAAATTAAATACCGTTTGAATATTCACCCGTGGAGATAACTTTTTACGCAAATGCTGGATATGAACATCAACTGTTCTGGTATGTGTGCTGTGCGGGTATCCCCAAACATGGAGCAAAATCTGTTCCCGACTCAAAGATTTGTTGGCGTTTTGAAACAGGTAGCAGAGGAGGCAATACTCTTTCGGAGTTAACGGAATAGCACCTGCGTAATTTTCTGGGGTAAAGCCATTCGCTTCGGGATGCTCGCTTGGAAATCTGCTATGTGACATTCTAAAATTAAGCCTCTTCAATGGAGTTCCTTCCACTTGAAACGATGCCGGCTTTAACCTTGTAGCTAAAACACATATTTACAAGCTTGTGAAGTCTTTCAACGACGCAAGAGGAGCTGACACCGTATTTTAAAGCAATTTCTCGTGGGGTTAAACCTGCCTGCAAACCATTTCCATAGTTGATGAGAGTCTGATCGTCTGTTAAACTTTCAAACGGCGGTGCATCGCGCATTTCGTTTTTCCAGAGTTCTATTCTGCGCGGTACTTGAGAATGTGTTGTTTTGGGTTTTAAGGATTGCAAGGTGGCATGATGCTTTTTCAATACGGCGGCCAAGTCGTAGAGGATTTGCAATTCGGCAGTATTTTTTTGCAGACGATCATGTAACAAAGTGGGATCCATTGTTTGTGCTTTTACCGACCGCGGAAATGTCTCCAACTCTTCGATGCGAGAATAAATCTGCTTCTGAATTCCGTATATAGCCATGACTCCTCCTGTTATCCGTGATCTCTCTAAGTGTTATATATTCTGTGTTGAGGTGACAAGGGGTTAGGTATAGATCTCGTCGCCAAGATCAATAGCTTCTTGTATGGCTTTGGCTTCCGCAAAATGTCCGCTGCGTTGAAACTCTTCTTGCTGATTTGCCAGTGGAATGGCTATTTCTTCCCATTTTTCAATAGTATCGAGCTTGCTATGTGCCCAATGACTATATGAAAAATTGAAACCCATCGAGAGCAAGTGCTCTCTTATATCATTTCGTGCAGTTTCGGTGTCCAATTCAAAAGCCGAGAGGGCTTTCTGGAATAGAAGTGCCTCGAGCGAGCCGGTGCTGAAATTGTGGCAGATAAGTGTGTAGGAATCCAATAAAGCATCAGCTTCCATGTACAAGTAGACAAATAGGCCGTCAGAAGTTTTACGCTTGCCAAAATATGACCAATCCTTCTTGTTTTCTTGTTTTCATCGGACCTGGAAAGAAAATCCTTCATCAACGCGGTGGCAATAGTTGAATTGCTCTGATTCGCAAGATTAATGAGATGTTTTTTGGCGGGAGCGTTCATCTTCTTCGCCTCTCTTCAAATCAAAATCCACATTTAGCATTTACAGTTTAAAAGAACTTCAACCGTATAGGAGTTGGACGTTTTGGTCAGATTGACGATACCATTATAGCGTGCAGCACATTTACGAACATTATTCAATCCGTAGCCATGATAGCGACCATGAAGGTGAACCTTTTCGCCAACGTCGCAGCTGTTTTGAATACGATAGAACAAAATAGCATTCTCTTTTCTGAGCATGACATCAATACGACGCTGCTCTTTGGGGAGAGGGGTGCAAGCTTCAATTGCATTATCTAAAGTGTTCCCCAAGATTATGTATAGATCCACCGGAGATATCGACAGTGTGGGTGGAACTAAAACGTCTAGGTGTAATGGTATTTCAGCCTCTTGAGCGGCGCGAGCATAGTTGTCCAGGATAGAACTTATGACAACATTATCAACATCAACGACTGTACTGATGCTGGCCAAGGTCTCATCTGCCTGCTGTACGATTTGACAAAGCTGTGGGGCATCCTTCTGGTTAGCAAAAGCTTGCATTGCAAGCACATATTTCTTTATGTCGTGCCAAAGCGCGCGGGTTTCTTCCTGGTTTTCATGAAGGCGCTGGTAATACTCTTTTTGCATTGCATATTGTTGCTCGGCGAGCTCGGAATGTCTGCGGCGATGCTCGCTTGCCCGCATAGCTTCTGCATAAAAGACAATGGTAATGTTAATATAGAGAAGAGTGAGCAGAACAAAAATCAGAAACGAGTCAAAACTGTC
>CALXAZ010000136.1 GCA_944386395.1 uncultured Clostridia bacterium | reverse complement strand
TTTCTTTTTCCAGCTTTGCAATGAGCGCTTCACGCTCCTTGTACGTAAGCTTGACCTCGTTATCTTTCCTTTTGCTGTTTTCCGGGCTCTTTGATATCTCTAGCAGCTCTCGCACATCCTTCCGTATTGTCTTTGGAACGATCCCGTGAGCTTTGTTAAAGGCATCTTGTATCGAGCGGCGGCGCATAGTCTCATCCATCGCACGGCGCATGGAGGGTGTTATGCTGTCGGCATACATTATTACCTTTCCCTCTGCATTTCGCGCCGCCCTGCCTATCGTCTGTATGAGCGACGTCTCATTTCGCAGAAATCCCTCTTTATCGGCGTCAAGTATTGCCACAAGCGAAACCTCCGGCAGATCAAGACCCTCTCTCAGTAGGTTTATTCCCACAAGCACATCAAATTCTCCTGTCCTGAGGTCACGTATTATCTCCATCCTCTCGATGGTATCTATATCGTGGTGCATATACCGGACTTTTATCCCAACAGTTTTGAGGTATCCGCTGAGGTCCTCTGCCATCTTTTTTGTGAGGGTAGTAACAAGCACGCGCTCATTTTTTGCAGTACGGCTATTTATTTCGCCGATAAGATCATCTATCTGCCCGTTTACAGGACGCACCTCAACCTCGGGATCGAGAAGCCCCGTGGGACGTATCACCTGTTCCACTATCTGTCCCGAATGTTCCTTCTCAAATTCGCCCGGCGTAGCGCTGACAAATATAACCTGGTTAAGCTTGTTCAAAAATTCTTCAAAATTCAGCGGTCTATTGTCCAGCGCAGACGGAAGTCTGAATCCATAATCCACCAGCGAGGTTTTTCTTGCTCGGTCGCCGTTATACATCCCTCTCGCCTGTGGGAGAGTGACGTGCGACTCATCAATAAACATAAGAAAATCCTTCGGAAAATAATCGAGCAAAGTATACGGAGTGCTTCCAGGCGCCCTGCCTGTGAGTATGCGAGAGTAGTTCTCTACCCCTGTACAGTATCCAAGCTCACGCAGCATTTCCATGTCATATTCCGTCCTCTGCTTTATCCGCTGAGCCTCGAGCAGCTTCCCTTTGTCCTCAAAATATTTTATTCTTTCCCGGAGCTCGCGCTCTATTTCAATAAGAGCCGCCTCCATTCTCTCCCCGCTTGTAACATAGTGCGACGCAGGATATATCGCTACGTGTGTAAAACGGTGCTTTACCTCACCCGTTACTATATGGATCTCACTTATTCGCTCGATTTCATCTCCAAAAAATTCTACCCGTATTCCATTTTCGTTTGTATTTGATGGAATTATCTCCACCACGTCACCCCGCACCCGGAATGTATTTCTTTCAAACGAAATGTCGTTTCTCTGATACCTTATGTCCACCAGCCTTCGCAACACCTCATCACGATCTATCTTCATCCCCTCGCGCAGGGATACAACCATATTTGTGTAATCCTTCGGGTCGCCCAGGGTATATATACAGGATATCGATGCCACAATTATCACATCCCTCCGCTCAAACAGAGCCGAAGTTGCCGAGTGCCGCAGCCTTTCTATCTCCTGGTTTATCGACATATCCTTTTCTATATACGTGTCAGTATGGGCAATATACGCCTCAGGCTGATAATAATCATAATATGAGACAAAGTACTCCACAGCATTATTAGGGAAAAACTCCTTAAATTCTGAGCAAAGCTGCGCCGCCAGCGTCTTGTTATGTGCGAGTATGAGGGTCGGGCGCTGCACTTTTTCTATTACCTTTGCCATTGTAAATGTCTTGCCCGAGCCTGTTACCCCTAACAGGGTCTGTTCTTCTAGTCCCATCTCGACTCCTCGCGCAAGTGCTTCTATTGCCTCCGGCTGGTCCCCTGCCGGAGTATATTCGCTTATCACTTCAAACTGTGCCATATTTTCCTCCTGCTGATAACAGGTCAATCAATATTATTTGTAACATCAAATATCCCTATAACCTTATTGCACTCCCTGCAAAAGAAAGCCCCCGATATCTTCGTCTGTCCCAGGATTATATTTGTCTTACCTATCGACCGCCCCTCACGATATATAATCCGCTTTAGTCCTTTCCTGTCAAACTGTTCCTTTGGCACCCACATAGGCGCCACCCCATCTACTACTATTCCACCGTCCTGCATCTCTTTTCCGCAAATCGGACATTTCATTTTTATCCTCCATTTCCCTCTGCCCTAAATTAAAACCAATCTGTGCCAACAATATTGCCGCCGGTATTGCTCCGGCACCAACCACTCTGATTTAGTCTCTGCATATTATAACATGAACGAACGTTCTGATACAAGCCTTATTTCAAATTTTAGTTTGTATGTCTAGACAAAATTTAGCGTATCCTTAAGCTCTGCTATATTACGAGAGGATATTCTATTTTGGGCACCAGTGCATATCTCCCGGACGATTTGCTCTGCATCCCTGTCCCTTTCTTCAACAGGATAAGGTATGGAAAATAATCAAATTTTACAGATGATATTATCTCCGCTCTATATTCATACTTTCCAAGGAGCGATTTTAGAAACGTCATTTTACCTCTGTCATTCCACCTGCTACCCCCCAGCTTCCAGCCGGTATCTATATGGAATCTCACATTTCAGGTATTTTACCATAGCTCAGCGGGTAATAAAACGTAAGATTTTTAACCTTTATTTTTGACAAGAAAAGTGCATCTCTTTGCCTCTTTAGAGTATAAAAGAAGGGTTACAGGAAAGATAAGTCAATCCTGTAACCCAGCATAATATACGTACACAGATCCGCAAAAAACGGACAGTGATATCTATATGTTGATGGATGATTATATACTTTCCCTGCAGCTGGCATATCAGTGACACAAATAACGCACTTCTACGCATTTTAATTACTTGCAAGAAATATTTCTCATCCTTACATCTCATTTATAAATTTCTATCTAAGTATATGATACGCTCGTTTAATAATAAAGCAAAAGCCCCAATTTTCTCCCAACCTATATTTCCGTGTCAGGCTGTCATATTTTCATCTGAAATATTTTTTTGGTGCTCTGTATCAACAATATATCTCCTATAGCTATCTCCAAAGCTCACATATACCGAATTTTCGTCAC
>CALXAZ010000135.1 GCA_944386395.1 uncultured Clostridia bacterium | reverse complement strand
CCCCGTCCAATATCTCCATTATCGCAATCCCGTCCTCAGCCGGCGACTTACATTTTGTTCCATTTATTATGCAATCTACAAAATGGTCTATTTCGTTTGCAAAAAGACCATCAAAGCTCAGGGCTGTCGGCACTGTCAAGCTTACGTCTGCCATATAGTTATTTATTTCGGTATACATCTCAAGCTCCGGATCAAGCTTTGCCCCGCCCCGGGTTCCAAAGAGCTGTATGCTACCCTCGTCCTTCTTAATATTCAGGCTAAAGCTCGCCTCAAGCTCGAGCACAGCCCCATTCTCATATCGTATTAGAGCCGTAACAAGATCCTCTACATCGCAGATGTCTCCTTTGCCGGCGGACACAGATGTATATCCCTTTTCCCCTTTTATATTTGAGCGGTTAAACAATTTCTGAAAAGTCGCCCCATATACAGAAACCGGCTTTGGATTTCCCATCAGATAGCGCGTAAGATCTATTACGTGCACCCCCAGGTCTATCAGTGGACCTCCTCCAGATCGGGATTTATCTCCAAACCAGCCTCCAGGATTTCCGTTTCGCCTGAGATATGTAGCCTTGGCATAGTAAAATTCTCCAAAATATCCACTGTTTATAAAATCCTGCAAAACCGAGCAATCATTTCCATACCTTCGTACAAAACCTATCATAAGCAGCTTCCCATTCCTATCTGCCGCAGCTTTCATTGCACGGGCCTCATCCGCCGAAGTCGCCATCGGTTTTTCGCAGAGAACATGCTTCCCCGCATCAAGCGCCGCTATCGCACATGGGGCATGCTGCGAATTCCAAACGCAGACACTCACCGCGTCCAGCTCCTTTAAGGCAAGCATATCCTCTTTGTTGCTAAAGAGCCTTTTTATTCCATATCTTTCTGCCTGTTTTTTGAGTTGCTCCTCATTGATATCACAAAAGGCATACACTTCAACATCTGGATTTTTCATATATGCCTGTATATGCTCATTTGAGATACTTCCCACTCCAATTATTCCCACTTTTATCTTGCCCATAGTTTTACCCCCCTATATGCGTCTGATACGTTCACGGAGAAATTCTGCCGCTTTCCTGATGTCCCTTTCGGGATCATCTCCAACCTCACGCTCTATCGTTAAGAATCCACAGTACCCTATGTCGTCCAAAGCCTTTAACCATCCATCGAAATCGACATCTCCTTCACCCAGTGGCAGCTCTGTAAACGCTTTCTCTTCCTGCACCGAGCTTTCTATTACGCGATATATCACCTCAGGATCGCAATCCATGAGCTTTTTTCCATCTTTTGCGTGAGTATGTACGATATACTCCCTCAAATTATAAACAGCCTCAACCGGATCGTCTCCCGTAACCATCACGAGATTTGCCGGATCAAGATTGACCGCAACGCCACGCGATCCAAGCCCATCAAGAAACCCTTTCAGAGTCATTGACGTCTCAGGTCCGGTCTCTATTGCGAAATGAGCATCTAAACTGTCCGCATATCTGCTCAGCTCAAAGCATGCCTCCTGCATTATTTTGTATCTTTCGTGTTCGCTATCCGCAGGTACAACTCCAATATGCGTAGTTACTATATCTGTCTCCAGCTCTTTGGCAAGGTCAAGTATGCGTTTAGAACGCTGGATAAGCCCGGGATTGAGCGAACGATTACCAAACCCCCGTCCGAGATCCCCACAGAGAGCAGATATCGTCAGTCCTTCAGACTTCACCCTGTCTAAAAACTCACGGCGCTTGCTCCCCACCAGATTTTCCGGCGCCAATTCTCCGGATATGGCATAAACCTGGATTCCTTCCGCCCCAATATTCCGCGCCATCTTTAGCGCAGTCCCTATATCCTCACGAAACGAATCAAGCATAACCCCTATCTTAAAGCAATACACAATTTTCCCCCTTATCATATTCTTGTACCAATTTTATTATATACTCTGCGTCATATGCTAGTAAAGTATATTTTAAAATTTTTTGTGTATTTTAAATAAATGAATATCCCATAATATTTATCCTCTTGTTTTTTACGTACATCTTTGTTATAATTTTTACAGTAACTTATGCAACCATTTTTCTACATTAAAGGAAGGACGAAGGCATTATGAAAAAATGGAAAAAGGTCGAGATGCCGGGATATATTCTCATAGAAAACGAGGGTGGCAAAAATATCGGCTACTCACCCGACTCTGGCATAGAAATCCTTGAGGACGACGGATTTGCATTTAAGGATCTAAACAAAAATGGTAAACTTGATCCATACGAGGACTGGCGGCTTCCTATAGAGGAGCGATTGAAGGATCTGGCCTCGCAAATGACTATAGAACAGATAGCTGGGCTGATGCTCTACTCTGCACATCAGTCTGTTTCTGCGCCAAAGCCCGGCAATATGTTTGCCCGGCGCTTTGCAGGAACATATGGCGGCAAATCCTTTGAAGAAAGCGGCGCCGAGATCTCTGATCTTACCGATCAGCAGAGAAAATTTTTGAGCGAGGACAAGCTTCGTCACGTTCTGATGACGGCTGTTGATAGCCCTGAGATCGCCGCAAAATGGAACAATAATATGCAGGCGTTTGTCGAAGGTGTTGATCTTGGTATTCCTGTAAATATTAGCTCCGATCCACGCCACGGCGCAGATTCCAACGGCGAATATTACGTCGGTGCAGATGGGCAGATCTCTCAGTGGCCTTCTTCGCTTGGTATGGCAGCTACCTTTGATCCGGAAGTTGTCCGGCTTTTTGGAGAGATTGCTTCCACAGAATACCGTGCTCTCGGTATCGCAACTGCCCTTTCCCCGCAGATAGATCTTGCTACCGAACCGCGCTGGTCCCGCTTTAGTGGAACTTTTGGCGAAGGTGTCAAGCTTGCTACCGACATGGCACGCGCATATTGTGACGGCTTCCAGACCTCATCTGGCAAAGATGAGATTGAGGGTGGCTGGGGCACCAACAGCGTAAACGCAATGATAAAGCACTGGCCAGGCGGCGGTAGCGGCGAAGGCGGGCGCGATGCGCATTTTGCGTTCGGCAAATATGCCGTATATCCCGGCAACAACTTTGATGAGGCTTTGCTCCCGTTTACCGAGGGGGCTCTCAAGCTTGAAGGAAAGACAGGACACGCTTCGGCTGTCATGCCATACTACACAATATCATACCGTCAGGATACAAAATACGGCGAAAATGTTGGAAATTCATACAATAAATATATAATCCGTGATCTTCTCCGCGGCAAATACGGCTTTGATGGTGTCGTTTGCACCGACTGGGGAATTACCAAGGACAATCCAAGTCTAGATAACTTTGGTTCGACGAGCTGGGGCGTTGAACACCTGAATGTCAATGAGCGCCACTATAAGGCAATAATGGCTGGTGTCGATCAGTTTGGCGGAAACAATGAGGCTGCCCCCATTCTTGCCGCCTATCAGATGGGCATTGCCGCAAATGGAGAAACGTGGATGCGTGAAAGGATGGAAAAATCAGCCATCCGCTTGCTTCGCAATATCTTTCGTACCGGTCTCTTCGAAAACCCATATCTCAGCCCTGACGAAACAAAGATGACTGTTGGAAAATCAGAATTTATGGCGTCTGGATATGAAGCACAGCTCAAATCCATAGTTATGCTAAAAAACAAAAATGGTCTGCTTCCAATGAAGCGCTGCAAAGTATATATACCTATGCGCCACTTTGCTGCTGCCAAAACCCCGTTTGGCACGACCACCCCGGCATATGACAAAGAAGCTGTCGATCTAAAAATTGTAGATAAATACTTTGACATTGCAAAAACGCCGGAAGAAGCCGATTTTGCAATAGTATTTATGGATTCACCTTCAAGCTCTGGATACGATGCTGAGAAGGGCGGATATCTTCCGATAACTCTCCAGTATCGCCCATATACAGCAGAATTTGCACGCGAAGTTAGTATTGCCGGCGGCGATCCGCACGAGGATTCTCCCAACCGCTCATACAAAGGCAGGACGAACACTGCTTCTAACAGCTGTGATCTGGATATTTTCCTTGAAACCAGAAAAGCTATGGGTGATAAGCCAATTATCGTTTCTCTGTGCATG
>CALXAZ010000134.1 GCA_944386395.1 uncultured Clostridia bacterium | reverse complement strand
CATATAATCCAATAACTATCGATGAGTCCGGGGAAAGACTCTGCCGGGTTGGCGCCCTCGTCTCAGTAAAAGATCTAAAGACCGGCGAGATGTATCGTGTATACTCACAAAATGGAAGCTTCCTGATGGTAGCAGCCGCTGTTACTGAAAAAAATATTAGTTACCTTAAAACAGTAAAAAATTTTTTCGATGTGGAATGAAACAGATGAGCAAAAGAACAATAGCACTTGGTTTTTTTGATGGGGTTCACATAGGTCATGCAAAACTTATCGAAACTTCAAAGCTTCGTTCAAATGAGAATAAAACCATCCCAGCCGTATTAACCTTTGATGTACACCCATCTTCGGTCCTCTCTGGTACAAAGTCAAAACTGATAAATTCTTCAGAGGACAGAAAGTACATAATTAAACGGTACTTCGGCGTCGATGATATTATCATTTTACACTTTAATAGGCAAACCGCTGACATGTCATGGCAGGATTTTTTTCACAAGCTTCTCCTAAAGAAATATGAAGCTTCGCATCTTATTGCCGGGTGGGATTATCGCTTTGGTCGTAATGCTGAAGGGAATGTCGCACTTCTTTCAGAAGAATGTCAAAAAACCGGAATCGGACTAGATGTAATCCCTGCGGTGACACTTAACAACCAGACAGTAAAATCCACGTATATACGACAGCTCATTGCCGAAGGTATGACCGAACTTGCGGAAATTTTTCTAGGGCATCCGCACATTCTTTCTGGTATCGTCGAGCATGGTAAAGGACTTGGGCATACAATAGGCATCCCAACTGCAAATATCAAAATACCTGATGAGGTTCAGGAGCCAAAAAACGGAGTTTATGCTGCCAAAGTACTCATTGACGGGAAAACCTATCTTTCAGTAACAAATGTAGGGAAAAATCCAACTGTTGATACAGATGGCAAGGTAAAAGTTGAATCTTTTATTCAGGATTTCTGTGGTGACCTGTATGGTCATAAAATAATTCTAGAATTTGGTAAAAGACTTCGCAGCGAAAAAAAGTTTCCCTCTCTTTCAGCACTTAGGGAACAGATTGCTTTTGATGCCGCTGCGGCAAAAGAGTATTACAGATATCGCGACATGTCTGCGCAAAACAACGAAAAATAAACTTTTTGTTGACAAATTTAATATCTGCTGCTATACTAATATAGCCGCTTCGACCGGGTATAAGCAGATTTTATATCTCACCCGTAGAGCGAGTTTATGAAGAAAGAGGTACTCCAGGAATGACAGCTATTCTTGAGACCGGCGGCAAACAGTACAAAGTCAGTGAAGGCGATATCATATATATCGAAAAGCTGAATGTCACAGAGGGTGACAGCATAACTTTCGATAAAATCAAGGCTATCGTCGACGGAGAAAATTCTAAATTTGGCGCTCCTACTATTGATGGAGCAAATGTTACCGCCAAGGTTATTAAAAATGGTAAGTCCAAAAAAATCACGATTTTTAAGTTTAAGGCTAAAAAGGGTTATCGTCGTCGTCAGGGTCACAGACAGCCTTACACAAAGGTTCAGATCGAAACAATTAACGCATAATGATTTCTGTCAGGCTGTATCACAACAAGCGTTCACCATGCAGAATTGAAATTGAGGGACACAGCGGATATGCTGTTAGCGGTGAGGATATTGTCTGCGCGGCAGTCACTTCTGCGGTTCGTCTCCTTGAAACCACTCTCAACGATGTGCTTCAGCTTTCTATTCCGGTTGAGTTTGACGAAGACAGGGCGTATCTTACTATCTCTATTTCTCAAAAACTTTCTGGAAACAGTGAAGCCATTTGTGAGGCGTTGTTTTTAGGGTTCGCTTCCCTTATTACTCAATATGAGGAAGAATATCCCGGCTACATTAAAATGGAGGTCAAGACTAATGCTTAATATAGGTTTACAATTTTTTGCCCATAAAAAGGGCGTTGGTTCTACCCGTAACGGACGTGATTCAGAATCAAAACGCCTCGGCGCAAAGCGTGGCGATGGTCAACATGTCCTTGCAGGTAATATTCTTGTCCGTCAGCGAGGCACAAAGATTCATCCAGGCGTAAACGTTGGTCGCGGTGGCGACGACACTCTCTTTGCTCTTGTCGATGGCAAAGTAAAGTTTGAGCGCTTTGGACGTGATCGCAAGCGCGTTTCGGTCTACGAGGCTGAATAATTTATCTTGTATAACAAGCGGCAGCCTTTCACTTCTGTGAGAGGCTGCCATTTTTATCAGTTGAGTTAAGGAGGACATATAATTATGCTACCGCCTTCCGACGAAAAAATTTCTTTACAAATCGAATCTTTCTCCCCCGCTGCTCCGGAAAAATGTTTTGTCCCCGCATATAAGCTCAATATCATAACCGATAGTGGCAACGTCTGCGGTATTTTAAATCTCAGGCTCGGACACAACGAAACTACGTATTTCTCCGGCAATATCGGATATCTCGTTTATCCGGAATATCGAGGGCATGGCTTTGCTGCCCGCGCCGTCAGGCTATCATACAAATTTTTACGCAGCAAAGGAATGAATAACATAATCATTACCTGCAACCCGTCCAATCTTCCTTCGGCTCGTACATGCGAAAAGCTTGAAGGAACATTACTCGAAACTGCACGCATTCCGGAATGGCACGATCTGTATCATCGCGGACAACGGATAGTCAACATATATCGCATAGAACTCTAAGGAGGGGCAAATGTTTATAGATACCGCAAAGATTACCGTATCCGCCGGTAAAGGCGGCAATGGTGCTGTGGCGTTCCACAGAGAAAAATATATTGCAAACGGAGGTCCCGATGGTGGAGACGGTGGCAACGGTGGACATGTGATCCTTGAGGTAAACGATCACATGTCCACCCTGATGGATTTCCGTTATAGAAAAAAATATTCTGCCTCAAATGGTGAGGATGGACGCGGAAAACGGCAGTCCGGTAAAAATGGGGACAATCTCATAATCCGTGTTCCACGTGGTACTGTCATAAAGGACGCTGCTTCTGGTGCAATCATACATGATATGTCAGATGGCAAGGCATTCATGATAGCAAAAGGAGGAACCGGCGGCTGGGGTAACCAGCATTTTGCTACCCCAACTAGGCAAGCGCCCCGATTTGCCAAAAGCGGACTTCCGGGAGAAGAGCGCGAAATAATTTTGGAGCTGAAATTACTGGCAGACGTTGGTCTTATTGGTTTTCCAAATGTCGGAAAATCTACCCTTCTCTCTGTCATCTCGGCAGCACGCCCGAAAATTGCAAACTATCACTTCACCACCCTCCAACCGAATCTGGGCGTTGTGTCTGCCGGTGACGAATCGTTTGTTGTAGCTGATATACCAGGAATAATTGAAGGTGCTCACGAAGGCGCCGGGCTTGGACATGACTTTTTACGCCATATTGACCGCTGTCGTCTACTGCTTCATATCGTGGA
>CALXAZ010000133.1 GCA_944386395.1 uncultured Clostridia bacterium | reverse complement strand
ATCTCCTTTGGCAGACCACACTGATATATCTTCAGCTCAGGTCCTACCACGATAACCGAGCGCCCCGAATAGTCAACGCGCTTACCCAGAAGGTTCTGGCGGAAGCGACCCTGTTTCCCCTTCAGCATGTCAGAAAGCGACTTTAGCGCACGGTTATTCGGTCCCGTGACAGAGCGCCCGCGGCGTCCGTTGTCTATAAGCGAATCGACAGCCTCCTGTAGCATTCTCTTCTCATTGCGCACTATAATATCTGGAGCTCCAAGCTGGAGAAGCCTCTTGAGGCGGTTATTTCGGTTTATCACGCGGCGGTATAGGTCATTGAGATCGGACGTTGCAAAGCGACCACCGTCCAGCTGGACCATTGGGCGAAGCTCAGGAGGGATGACCGGGATAGCATCGAGTATCATCCACTCAGGGCGGTTGCCAGACTGCCTGAATGACTCAGCCACCTCAAGCCTCTTGATTATACGCAGCTTTTTTTGACCGGATGCTTCCTTCAGCTCCGCTCTCAGCTCCTCGGTAAGCTTTTCAACGTCTATCTCGCACAGGAGCTCCTTTATTGCCTCTGCACCCATTCCCGCACGGAAATCGTCCTCATACCTCTCGCGCATGTCACGATACTCTTTTTCGCTGAGTATCTGCTTTTTCATAAGCGGCGTATCGCCCGGCTCGATAACTACGTAGCTTGCAAAGTACAGCACCTTTTCAAGCACCCTCGGCGACATATCCAGAATAAGCCCGAGGCGGGACGGTATACCCTTGAAGTACCATATATGGCTTACCGGGGCGGCAAGATCTATATGCCCCATCCTCTCACGGCGGACCTTGCTCTTTGTGACCTCAACGCCGCAGCGTTCGCAGATTTTGCCCTTGTAACGTATCTTCTTATACTTTCCGCAGTGGCACTCCCAGTCCTTTGTGGGACCAAAAATCCTTTCGCAGAAAAGTCCGTCGCGTTCCGGTTTGAGCGTGCGGTAATTTATCGTCTCAGGCTTTTTCACCTCGCCATACGACCACTCGCGTATCATCTCGGGCGAAGCCAGGCCTATCTTAATAGCTTCAAATGTGGTATAGCTCATTTAAACGCTCCTTCCCAGTTATCTGTTAAAACAGGTCGTCGCTGTCATCATCATCGCCATCATCTCCGAACAGATAATCGTCCTCTTCGTCATCGAGCCCGAGGTCATCGTCGTCCTCCTCGTCCCCACTGTCGATATCTTCGTCGTCAAACAGCTCATCCTCGTCCTCTATTCCAAATCCGGCAGCCTCAAACTCGTCATCCGAGCTTCTGTAATCGCTTCGTTCTACACGCGCAAAGCTGTCATCATCGTCGTCATCCTTCAGCTCAATCTCTTCCATGTTCTTATCAAGCACACGGATATCAAGCCCGAGCGACTGAAGCTCCTTAATAAGCACCTTGAACGACTCTGGAACTCCCGGTTCAGGCACATTGTGACCCTTGACAATCGCCTCATAGGTCTTTACACGACCAACAATATCATCCGATTTTACCGTCAGTATCTCCTGGAGAGTATATGCAGCACCATACGCCTCGAGCGCCCAAACTTCCATCTCTCCAAAGCGCTGTCCTCCGAACTGCGCCTTGCCGCCGAGAGGCTGCTGAGTGACAAGGGAATATGGACCTGTCGAGCGGGCATGTATCTTGTCGTCAACGAGATGATGGAGCTTTAAGAAGTATACATATCCCACCGTTACCGGGTTGTCAAACTGTTCCCCTGTGCGCCCATCGTAAAGTATCGACTTTCCATCGGGGCGCAGACCGGCAATCTTAAGCGTTTCTGCTATGTCAGACTCGTTTGCTCCATCAAACACAGGCGTTGCAACCTTCCAGCCCAGAGCCTGAGCCGCGTATCCGAGGTGAACCTCAAGCACCTGCCCTATATTCATTCGCGACGGGACGCCGAGCGGGTTGAGCACGATATCAAGCGGCGTACCATCCGGCAAAAACGGCATATCCTCACGCGGGAGCACCCTGGAGATAACGCCCTTATTACCATGGCGGCCCGCCATTTTGTCCCCGACGGATATCTTTCTCTTCTGTGCTATATAGCAGCGCACAACCATATTCACTCCGGGGCTGAGCTCGTCCCCATTCTCTCTTGTGAATACCTTCACATCAACGATTATACCGCTCTCGCCGTGCGGCACTCTCAATGAAGTATCTCTCACCTCACGGGCCTTTTCCCCAAATATGGCACGCAGCAGACGCTCCTCCGCCGTCAGCTCTGTCTCCCCCTTCGGGGTGACCTTTCCAACCAGGATATCCCCCGGATGGACCTCCGCCCCAATGCGGATTATACCGCGTTCATCCAGATCCTTCAGGGCATCTTCACCGACATTCGGTATATCGCGCGTAATTTCTTCAGCTCCTAGCTTTGTATCGCGCGCCTCTGTCTCATATTCTTCTATGTGGATGGAGGTATATACATCGTCATGGACAAGCCGTTCGCTTATAAGCACGGCGTCCTCGTAGTTATAGCCCTCCCATGTCATATATCCGACAAGCACGTTCTTACCAAGCGCTATTTCACCCTCGTCTGTTGAAGGTCCATCCGCAAGAACGTCGCCCTTCTTTATAGTGTCTCCCACATTCACTATCGGACGCTGGTTTACGCAGGTGCCCTGATTCGATCGCAGGAATTTTGTTACCCTGTAGCTCTTCGTCCCGAGATCTTTATATTTTACCACGATTTCATCTGCCGAAACCTTTGTAACCTCGCCGTCGTCCTCGGCAACTATACATACGCCCGAGTCCACCGCTGCACGATACTCCACGCCGGTAGCAACTATCGGAGCTTCTGTTTTCAGAAGCGGGACCGCCTGCTTCTGCATGTTCGAACCCATCAGGGCTCTTGTCGTGTCGTCGTTTTCAAGAAATGGTATCATCGCCGTTGCAACCGACACCATCATCTTTGGCGAAACGTCTACATAATCTATACGCTCCGGCTCGACCTCAAGTATTTCGTTGCGGTAGCGGCAGCTGACGCGCTCATTTTTAAATGAGCCGTCCTCGTTTATCTCATTTGCCTGAGCGACGATAAAATCATCCTCAACGTCTGCCGTCATATACTGAACTTCTTTGGTTGCCCTGTGCGTAACCGGATCAACCTTCCGGTACGGAGCTTCAATAAAACCGTACTCATTTATTCTTGCAAACGTGGCAAGATATGAAATAAGCCCAATGTTTGGTCCTTCAGGCGTCTCCAGCGGGCACATACGTCCGTAATGGCTGTAGTGCACGTCTCGCACTTCAAAGTTTGCACGGTCCCTGCTGAGTCCCCCGGGACCGAGAGCCGACATACGGCGCTTGTGCGTAAGCTCTGCGAGCGGATTGTTCTGGTCCATAAACTGGCTGAGCGGAGACGAACCGAAAAATTCTTTTATCGCAGCTGTTACAGGACGTATGTTTATAAGCGACTGCGGTGTTACAACGTCTGTATCCTGGGTTGTCATGCGTTCACGGATTACACGCTCCATCCTTGAAAACCCTATCCTGAACTGGTTTTGTAAAAGCTCTCCTACCGAGCGCAGGCGGCGGTTTCCAAGGTGGTCTATATCATCAACGCTGCCTATCCCATATGGCAGACCCAGCATATAATTTATTGAAGAAAGAATATCATCTGTGGTAATATGCTTTGGTACGAGTTCATCACGGCGGAGCTTTATCTGCTCCTTTATATCATCCCCGCTGTAGTTGTCGAGTATCTCGCAGAGAATACGGAAGCAGACCTTTTCCTTTATTCCTATCTCAAGAGGATCAAAGTCGACAAATCCCGCAAGATCAACCATCCCATTCGAAAATACTTTAACTGTTTTCCCGTCTTCCAGCTTTATCCACGCTTCGCTCACTCCCCGTCCTGCTATCATATTAGCCTCGTCACGGGTAATAGGTCTGCCCTCTTCAGCAAGTACCTCGCCTGTACGCGGGTCGGACACCGGGTAGGCGAGCGTATGCCCCCAAAGCCTTCCGGCGATATTCAGCTTTTTATTAAACTTGTACCTTCCAACCGCTGACAGGTCATACCTGCGCGGGTCAAAGAAAAGGTTATTTATAAGGGTGCGGGCAGAATCGACTGTAGGCGGCTCGCCCGGTCTTAGCCTTGTATACAGGCTTATCAGGGCTTCCTCCTCAGTCTTTGCCGTGTCCTTTTCTATTGTGGCAAGCAGACACTTGTCCTCACCGAAAAGCTCTTTCATCTCCGCGTCTGTGCGCACACCTATCGCACGAATAAGCGAAGTTATCGGAAGCTTGCGGTTTTTGTCTATACGCACATAGAAAATATCGTTCAAATCTGTCTCGTATTCCAGCCATGCCCCGCGATAGGGTATTACAGTGCTTGCATATGTCACAATGTCCGACTTGTCATCCTGTGCATTAAAATATACCCCCGGCGAACGGACGATCTGCGAGATGATAACACGCTCAGCTCCGTTTATGACAAATGTCCCGCTGGCTGTCATCAGCGGAAAATCGCCCATAAAGAGCTCCTGCTCCTTTATCTCCTCGGTCTCTTTGTTTCTCAGCCGAACCTTGACCTTTAGTGGCGCGGCATATGTTGCATCCCTCTCCTTGCACTCCTCGACGGTATACTTCGGGTTGTCCTCGAGAGTATAGTCGATAAAGCTCAGCTCGAGATTTCCGGTGTAGTCGGTTATCGTGGCAACGTCATGAAAGACCTCCCTGAGACCTGTGTCAAGAAACCACTTGTATGAATTTTTCTGAAGTTCGATGAGATTGGGCATCTCTATGACATCTCCCAATCTGGCATAGCTCTTGCGCAGCGTGCGTCCCTGCTGAATATCCGTCACGTGGAGCTGGTTTGTTTCAGGCATTAAATCACTCCGTTCCAAGTAGTAAAGCTGATGTTTATGTCTGCCAAAATCCATCTGCGAAACACCCGGATCTGTTGGGTCATTTTCGCAAAATCATATTGCCAACCGCCTGCCAAAATGTTAGGATAGTATAGGTTATCGGCATAATTTAACAGGTTGGAAATGCAATATAGAATTGTATCACAAGGTGTACTTTTTGTCAATAGTATACCGTTTTTATTTTTATTCCCTTTTTCAAAAATTTTTATTGACAAATCCTGCGCCCATATGTATAATACATATTGCACTCTAAAGAGTCACAATTAAATATGCGAGTGTGCTGGAACTGGTAGACAGGCACGTTTGAGGGGCGTGTGTCTATGGCGTACGGGTTCAAGTCCCGTCACTCGCACCATGACGAGTGTTCTTATAGCATTTGAAAAGCTGTAAGAACACTCGTCTTTTTTTGTTGTTTTCATCCGGCGATCTCTGCTGGGGCGTAGTTGACAAACGCACCCTTTCGGGTTCGGATACCGCCATATGCTTAAAAAGTGGCTTTAACACATCTTTAGCATTCAGCCTTTTTAAGGACACTGCGGACTTTATAGCTCAAAACCATCTTTAAAGCACACATATATTTGCTGCTGCTCGACGATCTATTCTATTTCTATCATATAACGATATCTACGGAGTATGTTAATTTGCAATAAACATTTTCTCAACAGCTTCACTGGCAGCAGGTACTTTCATCCCTTCTTCCCACACCAGAGTTCCTTCCCCAACGGGACCAACATAAATTTTTTTTACATTTTCCGGCAAAAATATTCCGGGATATTCTGGCTCAGAGGTCTTGAAACCAGAAGGATAAAAAATGTAGTACCTACTATATGCCTCCATGCTACCAGTCATTTCAATTACAGAGTGCATGGGTGTTAGATAAAACTCTCCATCCTCTGTTGTTGTATATTTTACATAGGATGATCTTTGGTTGCTGCTCATCGATAGAGTAAAGATAATACTTCCATCCGAAAGCTGTGACAGATTTGTAACCTCTATATCATCTGCCGATACTGAAAGGCATTTCCACTGCATCAACCCATAAAAACCTGCAAACAGTAACACACAAATAACCGCTGTGATAATCGTTCCCTTTACAAAAGATTTCTTTTTACTCTCTTTCCATGCGGATGCAGCAGCCTTAAAAGAGTTTACACTTTTGGGTTGAATCTGTGCTGTGGACAACTCTGCATCCATCATTTCCAGTTCTTTTTGACAAGCCGAACAGTTTTTCAAGTGTTCTTCTACTAATGATTTACTACCATCACTACAAACTCCATCGTGATACAACGCAAGTAAGTCACGTATTACCTCACAAGTCGTATTCATCATTTATTTGCCTCCACAATTCTTTTTTTGCACGATAAAAAACTAATCTTGCCCAACTATCAGTTTTACCAAATAGCTCCCCAATCTGCGAGTAAGGCAGTTCCCCGAACACCCTTAACATAAACACTTCTTTGTATGGTTCACTTAGGTTGTGAAGTAACTGATATAATCTTTTTGAAGCTTCTTTGTCTATATATCTGCTTTCCAAATAAGGCAGCTCAATCAGCGTTCCTTCATACACGGACTCCGAAACACATCTTTTTTGTTTTTTATGGAATGTAAAATATGTGTTCTTTGCAATTTGGCATAACCAGACAAACAGGCTGCACCCCCCTTTGAAACTATCACAATTCTCCATCGCTTTGCAAAATGCAGCTTGTGTAACTTCTTCTGCTACTGATTGGTCATGGCACAAAGAAAGCACATATCTATATACATCATAGAAAAACTCTTTATAGATCTTTCCAAAGTCCTCCACTTTTTCACCTCCTTAACTATAAGACTACAACAAGCCAGATGTGTTTCAAAGTTTTTAAAAAATTTGGAATATACTTTGTTAATAGACAGAAACTCTTACCTCCGTTTTTATGCTATTTTGAGGCAGCGCACTAACAGCGAACAAAGCACTTGCCTTGTTCACAGACCGAAGGTCACGGTGTAGACTGTGACGGAGAGGCCCCATAAAAAAATAACGGCGCAAAGCGCCGCTGTCAGCATTTTAATTCACTTTTTCACTCGATGTTATCCCTATCCTCGGTTTTGGACTTTTGGACATTTTGTCCCGAAGCGGTCACGCCCTTACTCGTCTTTTCGTCAACGGGTCAGCAGATAATGTGGGAATCCCGATTTCTACCCCGATGCTAAGACAAATAACCTGTTATTGAGGCAATGGTTCCTGCAATAGCAGTTTTCATGTTATAGTATCTGTCAAACATTCATAGTGCTTCCTTTGGACAATTTTTCATGCATTCCATACACAAATACATTCTGTGCTATTCTTGCGTTTTCTTGAGTTGTCTGTTATATCAACCTCCATTGGACATACCTGCTTGCATTTTCCACATGATACGCATTTATCCTTATTACATCTGATGCGTAGTAAAGCAAAGTAACTCATAGGCTTCAAAAACACTGTGATAGGACACAGATATTTGCAGAATGCACGATTATCTTTAAGAACAAAAGCAAGCACTATTCCAATCACATAGTACAAAATGTTCCCAATGAGAAACGCCCAAAACATAATTCGATCCAGGTTACCGATTTTAGCCAAAAATAAACCCAATAAAATAGCAAAACCAATATAGCTGAAATTAAAAAATAAAAAAGTTATTCTTTGTGAGCCACAAAACTATAGCGATTCCTTCAAATATAGCTAACATAAATATGGGTAAGATATATTTTTTCATTTGCTTACCTATGTAACCTTTCCCAAAATACTACGTCCTTAACTAACTTAATTACATCAGATATATCGCATTTGAGTGCTGTACATATACCCATCCGAGTCTCCATGCTAATGTGTTTTCCCTTCCCCACGTTTGCAATCATATTAGTGGTAAGGTCGAGCCGTAGGTCCTCTTTTCTCATGCCATTACCTTTCAGGGTGTTCGGTGGTGGTTGGCAGCTTATGTGCATATGCGTCCCGCTTTTCTTTCAATGGTCAAAGATGTTTTTCTTGCCAGTATAGGCAAGATAATTGTATCGGGGAAGCTTCGTTATATCAAACTTGTCCAAAAGCCCCCACACGTGAACGAGCAGCCTATCGCCGTACATATCGTACCACATGTTCTCCCACAGCTCTGCAATATCAAAAACGGGCACCGCGGCGAATCAGGATGTATTGCAGAGTTTTACCAGTAACAACTAGTCAAGAACTTTTTAATCAGATTCACATAAAATATATAATAAAAGCCGGGAATTTATCATAAATTCCCGGCTAAATTCATGCTATCATGAATGCGACATGGTCTTCTTTTCTCTTCAAAAAAAGACCTTTATTACACAAAGGCTTCACTGCATCATTTAACCTTTGATCTTCTCGAATTGTACAAGCATCATCGTCATTCCAGTAATCACAATCCCATGTATTGTTGTGCATATTGCAAATTGGGTTCTCCGCAGATGGCATACAGTCCTTTAAATCCTCTAAAGTGAAACCTTTATGGGCTTTAAAACGGGTTACCGCCTGCATATAAACGCCAAAATCCCAATCATCGAGTGTCTTTACATTGTTAAATAAATCCCATAGGGCAATTGAAACGCCCATCCCCGCTGAAATCGTAAATCCAGCAAGGCTTTCTTGGGTTATATACATAATCAAGGCATCAACTATTCCTGAAGTAAGAATTGCCTTAATATATTATAATCTTTAAATGCCTTTTATAGATATAACTGCTTTATGATAAAAGCCACATTTCCCTCACTAGGCATTGATTTCAAAAATTCCATCATAAATTTCCGCTAATTCTTGGTACTGTTGCTTTTATGCTTATCTGCGTCATCATCAGAAAGATGAAGATAGTTAACGGAATCATAAACAGTTTCACTGCCGAATGTTTTGTAACAATATCTCCAATCGTACTTGTAGATTAGATCCAACAACGATTGGAGTGCAAATTTAGTCCGCTTTTATTATACCGCAGGGCAGAATCAGCGTCCAGGTATTTTTGCGGTTCCATTTGTACCAAAGTCTTAGTGGGAACGCGGATAACTTTCAAATTGTTCTTTCTGAGCGGTATTGCCAGAAGATTAAAAAACCGGTTTTGACTACAATTTTTCAATTACAGAAGTTCTACAGATTACAGACCTACCCGATAAAGCCAAAATCCTTTCCTTATTTAGCAATTACGCCACAGCGAAAGCTTATCTTAAGAATTTGCAGCAGGGCTGACTAAAGGCAGACTCCCTTCTTGGCTGGTCGCCATTTCAACTTTGAAATAGCGGATGTCACGGTGTCGTGCGTCGTTTTTCTTTGCTCATAACAAAAATTTCTACTTGCCTTTTATTAGAAAGTTTTTCCTCTTTTCAATGGCAAAATATAGGTGAAATTTTTACTATTTACAGAGGAAATAACTGTGGATTTACCGCCTCCGGATTATTACACTTGAAAATAGGCATAGAAAAAGGAGAGCAATAAGCTCTCCTTTTATCCTCTGTGTACGGTAATCTTCTTGTTGGTGGCGTCATAGTCGATATTCGACCCGGTAAAGCCAAGCGCCGGCACTATGTCCCTCAGCTTTACATAGTTTGTCCCTTCATGGTTTATCGCCTCCACTGTCTTATCCTTGCCATCAATATTTATCACAAGCTTCTTTACCTCCACCTCTTCCACCCTTTCTTTCAAAAATTTCAGCGGATCTATCTTTGACGGATAACTGTATGCCCCCTTATGTATCTCTATGTGAAGATGCCGCGCTGTGCTGTTACCTGTGCTCCCCTCTATCCCCAGCACCGTCCCCTCTTTTACCTCCTGCCCCTGCTTTACATTTATCTTCGACATGTGCGCATACAGGCTGATATATCCGTCACCATGCTCCACCCTCACGCTGTTCCCGTAGCTTCCTGTTGTGCTGACCTTTATCACTTTCCCCTCTGCTACCGGGTATATCTTTCCATCCCCGCCCGCGCTCATGCTGTAAAAGTCCTGCCCGCTGTGCCATCCGCACGACCACATGCTTCCCTTGACTCCGTACTTCGTCCCTTCCCTGTATGGCTCTTTCAACGGGTATTGATACCTCATAGCAGCTCCTCCTTCATTTTGAACACTGCACTTTCTATCATTACATCGATCTCCTTCTCGTCATATGTAAATCCCCTCTCCTCCAGAAACTTCTTTACATATTCCTTCTTCTTTTCTCCCATGCCCGCCGCATTATATATCTGTTCCGCCGCCAGCACTGCTGTCTCCACTATCGTTATCGCCTGCTCCAGCTTTTCCGTTGATACCTTCGTCTTTATGTATGGCACGACAAACGCTGTCAATATTCCTGATATCAGCGTTATCAACGCTGTTATCACCGGGGTTATTTCTGTCATTTACTTTTATTCTTCCTTTCCTTCTGTTCCTTCTTCTTCGCTATTCCCTCTGTCCTTTGCCAATATCCTCTTTACACACAAAAGCAAAAGCTCTCCTCCAAACACTCCTGCTGACACACCAAGTATCCCCGAAGCATCATATCCCGTGCTTTGCAGTATTCCAAACGCCCACACGCTCAGTCCTGTTATCATACCTATGCAGTACCAAACTATTATCCGGCTGAATATCCCTTTTCTCCTCTTATTTTCCTCCTTCTTCACATCCCAAGCCTCGAAAATATCAGCCCTACCACAGTCCCGGCTATCCCAGTCGCTATGTATCCCATCACCCTCCTCCACATCTCTCCGTCCCGCCCTTCCAGCACTGCCAGCCTGTTCCCCTGCTGCTCCTGCTCCCGGCACATGCTCTCTATGCTCACCGCCAGCTTTTCAACTGATATCGCAAGCGACCCTATCTGCTTTGTGTGGTTTTCCAGCACCTCTATCCTCTTGTCCTGCCTCCTGTTCTCCTCTTCTATCCTCCTCCGAAATTCCTCATGCTCTGCCCGGCTTATCGGCGCCTCCATCAGCCTGCTACCTCTTTCCATCCCGCCGGGTATACGTCTGGCGCTTCTATTTTGTATTCAATTAGGTACATTTTTCCTCCTTAACAATAATCACAGGATACCCTGTAATTTACTCCTGCGGATCTGATTTTTATCGCATACCTAAGTCTATAGGTGGCATATAATAACACACCTCCTCTATTTCTCATTTTCAGAATTTCTCTCCCATATATGGAGCGCAAGCTACCTCGATTTGACCTTTTTTGGTCAACAGGGTAAAAATCTCTTTTTCTCATGAAAACTGATCTATTCAATACATCTTCTAAAATACCTGTTAATAACAAACAGGGGAGCCGGAAAACCGGCTCCCCTGTTCTTCTGCAAATATACCGCTTACCATTTTAAGTGGCTTATTTACGGCAAAAGCTCGATAGGATCTATCCTTGCCCCATCCTGTATAACCTCCAGATGGAGATGGGACGGCTGAGCAATTTCACTTTCTGCCGTCTTGCCAACACCCCCAACAGTGTCTCCAGCTCGCACCTTGTCTCCCACAGCTACCGTTACTGCCTCCATAAGGTTTTGATAAACGCTCTTTGTCTCATTTCCATGGTCTATCACCACAGTTACTCCCATCATCTCGTCGGTGTATACATCTTCCACTGTGCCATCCCCTATCGCGCAGACAGGCGTCCCCGCATTTGCCGATATATCTGCCCCGGTGTGTACGCGCCAATCTTCCATTGTCTTGTTAAAAACCAGCTCGTCCACACTGAAGGGCGATATTACTTCTCCCGTCACCGGCCATACAAAAAAGCTTGCCGCAGGCTTTTCCTCTGTTATCTCAGCCGTTGCCACCACCTGTTCAGCACTCTGCTCTGGCGTCCCGCCGCTCTCTGTGCTTTCCTCGGTCGGCTCTGTCTCCTTTTCCGGCTCAGTGACGTCGGCTGCCATTATTACTTCAGTCTCCCGTGTTGCATTCTCCGGAATATCTACGGTGAGCTCCTGCTCTGTTGAAGCTGTGCTGTCCGTTATCAGGAGCTCCGTTTCCTTCAGCAGAGCCTCCTCGCCACCTTCTCCGTCCTGACCTGCGAAAAAAAGAATATAGCCCGATACCCCTATTGCTGCAATGCAAAGGATAAGGACTATGTAAAATCCTTTATCCGCAAAAAAATCAGCCGCTTTTTTACTACGTTTACGATTCATCTGAATCCTCTCTTTCTGAAAAATATATGCCCTGCCGGGTCTACGCCGATATTATTGACCGCAAATTTCCTCCATATACATTTTCAGGGTAATTTTGTCCCATTTATGCCTGTTGACATATTATCAGTCCGTATATATACTGATTAAGGATAATAAAATTACAGAAAGGACGACTGTCCATGATTTTTTCACGCGCAGATTTTAAGGCAGCAGCAAAGCGCAGCATGCGCTCTGCAAAGCCCCATGTTATGCTTGTCAGCCTTGTATATCTCCTTATAACTGGGGGGCTGTTCCGGATAACATTCAATTTTTCAAATATCCCTCTCTCATCCTCATCTGGCTCGATTTCAGGCAGCCATGGATTTCACATATATCCATCGTTCTTCTTTGGGTTTTTCCTAATTGCGATGCTTATAGCATTTGTCTTTTCATTGCTTACCTCTGTTGTCGAGTTTGGGTACTACAGATATGCCCTGAACCTCTCCCGCGGTCTCCCCGCAGATATATCGACCCTGTTCGATGGCTTCAGGCGCGGTGGATTAAAGGCGCTGGGACTTATTATCGTCATAAGCCTGCTGACATTTCTGTGGTCGCTGTTATTTATAATCCCGGGAATCGTTGCCTCATATAGATACTCGCAGGCGATATTTGTCCTGGCTGACAATCCCGAAGCGGATATATTTTACTGCATAAGCAGAAGCAAGCAGCTGACAAAAGGGAACAAGCTTGAGCTTTTTGTCCTCGATCTCAGCTTTTTGGGCTGGCTTTTGCTTGTCCCCTTTACGCTTGGCATACTCTCCCTCTGGCTCACCCCTTATATATTTGTGACAAAAGCTTTCTACTTTCATGCCCTATCAGGCGGAGTCCCCAATGCCGAGACCCAGGACTTCAAGTCAGGCCACCGGGAGGACCCGTTTGACATTTAACTTTTACCCGTCTTATCCAATTTATTGCGAAACCATATTCCATTTAACGACAAAGCCCTGCGTCCGGAAATTTCCAGACGCAGGGCTTTTATTGTTTCGGTTACGATTACACACATTCGCAAAAAGCTGCTTAACCAAATCCTTATTGTCAAAAACAGCAAATTTTATAGTATTTTCCTCTAAAATGCAAAATTTCCATCCACAAACACCGGTATCTTGGTGCCATCCGCCTTTATACCTGTTATACTGAGATCAGGTGTGCCAATCATAAAGTCACAGTGTATAAGCGACTGGTTCATGCCGAGCTTGAGCTGCTCCTCAGCCGGAAGCTTCTCCGCCCCCTTCACACACGGATAACAGCGCCCAAAGGCAAAGTGGCACGCGACATTTTCATCAAAAAGAGTATTGTGGAAAAGTATACCAAGGTTTGATATCGGCGAATCGTATGCGACAAGCGCCGCTTCCCCAAGGTAGCGCGCCCCCTCGTCGGTATCAAGCATACTCAGCAGGATGTCCTCCCCTTTTTCCGCCGTCGCCTCCACAATCTTCCCATCCTTTAGGACAAACCTGAAATTTTCTATTGTTCCGCCCCGTGCATTCAGAGGCAGCGCCGACACAAGTGTCCCATTTACCCCATCGCGCTTCGGGACGGTAAACACTTCTTCTGTGGGGACGTTTGGAACAAAGGATATCCCCTCGTCCGTCTTTTCCGCACAGCCTGCCCAATAGTGATTTTCCGGAAGTTCCACCATCACATCTGTCCCGATAGAGTTTTTATAGTGTAGATATTTAAAGTTATATTCATCCAGCTTTGCTATGCGAGCCTTTCCCTTTGCTGTCTTTTCGCGCCACTTCTCAACAGACGTTCCATCACCCGTGACACAAACGGCGCTGAATACTGCATCCCACAGCTTATCTACAGCCTCGTCCTCTGCTAGCTCCGGAAACACCTTTTTTGCCCATGCCGGAGAGACATAGCACGCCCCGCACCATTGCCAGCCGCCAGAGGTCTGTAGCTTGCGATAATTTGCAATCTTTGCGCCCAGAGCACGCTGTGCCCTGGTAGCTCTCACGGGATCTACGCCAAGCATCGCATCCGGGTCTGGCATGGAAACCCCCAGCGTTGCTGCACGGACGCTTTCAAGATAGGCGTACTTAGCCACCGTATAGTCGCGCACCTCGTCAAACACCTGGTCCTCCGCATACATATATCGCAGACGGTCCATTTTTGTATCGCTCCACTCAACTATTACGTCGCGCGCTCCCGCTTTATAAGCGTTTTCAACCAGCATACGGGCAAATTCAGCACAGTCTACCGAAGGGCGTATTATTGCTGTCTGACCCTTCTGCAAATTCATTCCCACTTTGATAAGCAGCTCGGCATATTCATTGAGCTTTGCCGCAAAATTTTCAACCATCTCAATCCTTCCTTTCTTCTCCGCGAAGGGCTATCGCCTTTGCCGGAACATTTGTGATTATCGCATCGACTTTCTCCCTCAAAAGCCAAACTATCGCTTCCTCCTCGTCCACAGTCCACGGATGGACAAGTATGCCCGCCTTATGGCTCGACTCTGTAAAGCCATCCTCCTCCATAGATCTGAAAAGCACATGCAGCGCATCTGCACCTATCGCGCGAGCATAGTCCCAAGGGCGCGCGAGCACTGCCATATATAGTAAACCAAGCCTCGCGTGAGGAATTGCCCTCTTCAGTGATAAAAGCGAATTGTGGTTAAAGCTAGAGTATATCACCTGCTGCGACATCCCAAATTCCTTTTCAAGCCGCAAAAGCTCGCTTTCCATCAGTGGCTCCGGCCTGCCTCCTGCCTTGATCTCAACATTGACAGAGATACCCTTTCCACTCACCAGATCATATACCTCCGCAAGAGTTGGGATCTTTACATTCGAATAATTTTCAAATTTGTATGAAAAATCGAACCTTCGCAGCTCTTCTAGGGTATATGAGGAGACCGCTCCCGTCCCATTCGACGTGCGGTCTATCCTCTCATCGTGCAGCACTACAACATGCCCGTCACTCGTTAGATGCACATCCAGCTCAATGCCGTCTGCCCCTTGCCTCACCGCAAGGTCAAACGCCTCGAGCGTATTTTCCGGAGCCTCTGAGGAGCACCCCCTGTGCGCCCATATCTTCGTTGTCATTCTGTCCCTCCTTGTCAATGCCTGAGCAGGTACATCATGCCTAACCTGCCATCTTTTATATATTATACTTCTTATGCAGGTACATTTCAATTAAAACCACACTTTTGCAAAAACCGGTATGAGCGTTGACATAAATGTCCATAGGTAATATAATCAAAGTGGTTTGGTATATAATATTTAAAGATAAAAGCCGCCCCGCGGCAGAACGGACGATAATATAATGAGTGAAAACACACAAAACCGTGTAGAAATAATTTCAGAAGATAAAATTCCCGAGCTTGACCAGTTTATCGCCTCCCATCCACGAGGGCACTTTATGCAGACCTCGATGTGGGGCAAGCAAAAGAGCGAATGGAGCTGGGTTGCAATAGCCAAGCGCGACGACTATGGAAAGATCATCGGTAGCCTTTCCCTTCTCATCCGCAAGATACCTGTACTGCCATACACCCTTATGTATGGATGTCGTGGACCTGTATGCGATCCTGCAGATACACAGACTGTTTGCGATCTTCTCGAGGGTGCCAAGTTCCTTGCCCGGCGGTTCCGCTCATACTCGATAAAGCTCGATCCTGACGAGCTCTGCACAAACGCAGCTTTCAGCTCCCTTCTTGAATCCCGGGGGTTTAAGCATCTCGAGGGAGGCAAAAACTTTGAGGGTATCCAGCCGCGATTTGTCTTTCGTCTCAATGTTGATGGAAAGACCGAGGACGAGCTGATGTCATTTTTCTCCTCCAAGACCAGGTATAACATCCGCCTTGCTGCCCGTAAGGGCGTAGAGGTGAAGATAACCGGTAAGGACGGTCTGGATGCCTTTTCATCCTTGATGATAGAGACGGGTGTGCGCGACAATTTTGTTACTCGTCCACGTAGCTATTTTGAAAGACTGTTAACAAATCTGGGGGAACATGCACGGCTATATATGGCATTTCATAACGGAGTCCCTATTGCCGGCACTCTTGCAATATGGTACGGCGACAAAGTGTGGTATCTCTATGGCGCTTCGTCAAATCAGCACCGCAACCTTATGCCTAACTATGCCCTCCAGTGGGAAATGATTAAATGGGCAATCGAGAAGGGCTGCCGGATATACGATTTCAGAGGGGTGTCTGGAGATCTCAGCGAGGACAACCCCCTCTATGGGTTGTATCGCTTCAAACGTGGATTCAACGGAGATTTTTGTGAATTTATCGGAGAATTCGACTATATATCCAGCCCGCTCATATATAAAGGCGTCGATTATGGACGTAAGCTGATGAACTATCGAATGAAAAAACAATATATGAAAAAAAATGCCAAGCCCTCCTCTGAAATACCAGAAAGCAGCACCGGAGTGGCAGACAATTAAAGATATAAAAATATATAACACAGGGGGTTGGGGATATGAAAACTCTGCTCATTGAAAAGCAGCGGGTAAGTGCAAACATCGCAAAGATAAATGCACGTGCAGGCGAGGCGTCGGTATACGCGGTGCTCAAGGGGAACGCATATGGTCTTGGGCTTCTTGAAATAGCGGAGATCTGCCGCCAGAGCGGCATATCCCGTTTTGCCCTGACAGACGTTGAGGACGCGATAAAGCTCCGACAGAACGGATTCCACGATGAGGAAATTCTCATGCTGCGCTCCACAAGCGAGCCGGATTTTCTCGAGGCTCTGGTCGAGTATAATCTTGTCGGAACAATAGGCTCGCAAGACGTGGCTCTTGCGATGAGCGGTGTAGCTGATAAACGCAGAACTGTAATAGAAGCTCATATCGAAATAGACACCGGAATGGGAAGATATGGGTTCCTTCCTTCCGAATTTGAAAAGGTCGTATCTGTATATAAAAACCTTTCAAATGTTGCTCTTACAGGCATATATACACATTTTTCCCGGGCATATGACAACGAAAAACTTACTCGTGCGCAGACCGCAGAATTTACTGCCCTAATTGAAAAATTGAGGTCACGTGGCATTGAGCCTGGTCTTGTCCACGCTGCCAACAGCTCAGCGCTTTTCAGATATGACTTTTGTAACTTCGATGCAGTGCGAGTGGGTTCCGCTATAACCGGTCGTATGCCATCCAAGCTGACATATGGTCTTCAGCGTGTGGGGCTCCTCGTTTCCAATATCGCAGAAGTACGCTGGGTTCCATCGGGAACTACATTTGGCTATGGTGGAGTATATCGTGCTAAGAGAGCTATGCGCATAGCCGTCATACCTGTTGGCTATGCAGACGGCTTCTGCATGGAAAAGTCCCATGATTCATATCGTTTTTCCGACACAGTAAGGTATATGCTTTCCAGTCTCAAGCGGGGAATAACCGGGAAAAAGCTGTACGTTACGATAAACGGGGTCAAGGCGCGCGTTATAGGGCATGTGGGTATGCTCCACACAACGGTTGATGTTACTGATATTGACTGTTCCCAGGGTGATCTTGCCCTATTTGATGTAAATCCCATGTTTACTGCCGCTGTCTCCAAAACGTATGAATAATTTCAGACGATAAACACTGACTTTCGCTTCAGCTTT
>CALXAZ010000132.1 GCA_944386395.1 uncultured Clostridia bacterium | reverse complement strand
GTATCAAAGGCCTCTCCAGGGGCATCGATAGCTCTATTTCCAGCCATGCCATTGGCAAGGATGCTCACCATATCATTGGTTGAGGTATCACCATCAATGCTTATCATATTAAATGTATCTTGTGCATCGCTTAAAAGTGCTGCTTTTAACATTTCTGGGGAAATTGCGGCATCGGTAGTCAAAAAGACCAACATTGTTGCCATGTTGGGATGGATCATCCCAGACCCTTTTGCAATACCGCCGAGATGACAGGTAACACCGTCTATTTCAAAACTAATTGCTAGCTCCTTTTTAACGGTATCTGTTGTCATTATAGCTTGTGCAGCTGAATCGCTGTCATTTCCAAGAGCAGAAACGAGAGCCGGCATACCTTCTGAGATAGGGGAGAGGTCAAGAGTCTGCCCAATAACGCCGGTTGATGCAACTATAACATCTGATGCCTTTATGCCGGTAAATTTCTCGACAAGAGAGCACATTTCTTCTGCTATTTCAATACCATTTGCATTGCATGTGTTTGCATTTCCGCTGTTGCATATCATTGCCTGAGCAACACCATTTTCTAGATTATTTTTTGTAACTGTGATAGGGGCGCCTTTTACAAGGTTTGTTGTATATACAGCAGCAGCACTTGAGGGAATATCGCTGACAATTAAAGCCAGATCTTTCTTTGTCTTATTTTTTCGGATGCCACAGTGTATCCCTGAGGCCCTAAATCCTTTTGCGGCACAAACTCCGCCTTGTATAATCTCCATATAATTACCAGCCTTTCAAGTTAAAGCTCCAGCCCGAGAGTCTCATCCAGCCCAAGGGCAATATTCATGCACTGTATTGCTGCACCAGAAGCCCCTTTGCCAAGATTGTCAAAACGGGACATGAGGAGTATTCTATCGTCGTTTCCTGCGACGACTATTTCCATAGTATCCTTACCTGCGAGATTGTTAGAACCCATATATGCTCCGACTGAGTCTCCTCCTCCAAGCGGTAACACTTTGATAAGGGGCTTCCCATCGTATGCTGCAGCGAAAATATCCAGTATATCCTGCATCGAGGGATTACCTGGGAGCATATGGCTGTAAAGCGGTACAGATACCAGCATACCGCTGTAAAAGTCGTCTACTATAGGAGCGAAAATGGGTTCAAAGTCAAGCCCGGCGATTGCCTTCATCTCCCGGAGATGTTTGTGGTTTTGAGTAAGTCCATACTGACGGGGGCTGAAAAGCTCTTCCCTTTTTTCTGGAGACTCATATTCGGCAATCATTTTCTTTCCGCCTCCGCTATAACCTGTAAGCGAGTAACAGACAAGAGGATAATCCGGCAAAAGCTTACCCGCAGCGACAAGAGGGTATACAAGAGAAATAAAGCCGCTTGCATGACACCCAGGTACAGCGATACGAGTACCATTTTTTATTGAATTAAAGTGCTCTAATGACAGCTCAGGAAAACCATAGCTCCATCCCGGGTTTGTACGGTGAGCGGTAGAAGCATCTATTATCTTTACATTCGGGTTTTCTACAAGTCCGACAGATTCTATAGCAGCCGCGTCCGGCAGACAGAGAAACGTAATATCAGAGCTGTTTATCAATTCCTTTTTTGCAGTGGGATCTTTTCGGAGCTCCTCGCTTATTGTAAGCAGCTCTATATCGTTACGCTTTTCAAGACGGTCGTATATACGCAATCCAGTGGTGCCCTCTTTACCATCTATAAATACTTTGTACATTGCTGACCTCCGATCTGCACACTAGAGGTGGCAGAAATTTAAATGAATATCGAATGAATAAATATACGTATATTATACACTTGAATTTTGAAAAGTCAAGGGGGGATAGGATATTCATGCATTTCTACAATCAAGATAAATAGCGGAGCTTAAAGAAACAAAAATAGGTTAATTTATATAAATTCAATATAGAGAAATTTCAAAAAATACTAAACATAAGAATAAATATGTATAAAAATATGAATAAAAGCCGGAGGATCGACCTCCAGCTTTTGAGCTTATCCTATTTTACAACGCGCGTAGCGCCTATGTAGTATTTGCTATACCAGGAATTGATGAGAGATTCTATGCATACTGTGCGACCAGGTGTTGGGGAATGAATAAACTGATCATTTCCTACATATATGCCAACGTGGGATGCACCGCTACCCCCAGTGCTGTTAAAGAAAACCAAGTCACCAGGCATTAGCTGTTCCCGAGTTATAGAAAGAGTGCTGTTCATCTGAGAAGTTGCTGTTCTTGGCAAAGAATAGCCAAGGCTTTTAAATATGTAATAGACAAAGCCCGAACAATCGAATCCCCTTGGAGAGCTTCCGCCATAGACATATGGAGTGCCGATATACTGTTTAGCTGTCTCTGTTACCAGAATGCGGGTGTCAGAAAGATTGACATTTTTGATGTCAATATAATCGGGGTGTATGTATCCGGTACCAGTCTCATAGTTGACCTTAAACCAGCCGTCGAACACACCCACGACATCGACTACCGTATCCTCGCTGAGCTGATAAACAATGGTGGCATCGGTACCGGGTGTCTCACGTACATTCAGTGAAAGGGTATTGACAACACCTGTGCCTATTTCAAAATCACCATTTGCAGAAACAGAGATAAATTCTCCGGACATATATCCTACTCTATAATCATATATAACCTTGTACCAGTCATCTACCTTTTCGAGGATAACTACGTTTTCCCCTTCAGGAGCCGAAGAAACGATGCTGGAAGATGTAGTAGGTTCGCTTCTGAGTCGAAGAGACGACGCATCAACAACTGTGCCAACAGAAATATCTGCTGCTGCAGCACTAATGACCAGTGCCGCTCCCACTGCTGCAAAGACGAAAAACCTCTTTGCAGCTCTAATAAATGATATCATAAAAGGTTTCCTCCGTTATTTTTCGGCAAGAGCGCGCTCAAGCCAGATGGAAGCCACGTCAAGAGCCTCATAGAATCCATTTTTTTCACTTTTCTTTACCACCATATCCTTTGATTTTATCGAGGGATCTGTATGTTGGAGCTGTATTGAAACCTTTGAAGCAACTTCCAAATCATCTACCTTTTGTGTTTCAAGTATTTGGATCATAATAATATATTTATCAGTTATATTGCCATAGTAGGCAATGTTTCCGTGGCGGATAAGTGGGCGCCCCTTGTACTCAAGCACATTTACCTTATTTTTTGTTGTAGCCATTGCTTCCTCCTTACGTTTTGAGACTGTAATTAAATTGTAACCAAATTGTAACACAGTTTGTTGCGTTTGTCAAACATTATTTCTCAATGCGAGAAAAAAGCGGGAGAAAAGAAAAAGAAACATCCTAAAACATAGTAAAACAATAAAAATTACAGCAAAACATCAAAAAATAACAAAAAGGTGCAGGAAGAAACTTCTTCCTGCACCGACTATTAAACAGATTTAGATGCGGTCAATTTGCCAAGTAATGGCGGACAAGCTCTTGCATAAGCTCATCCCTATCGATTTTGCAAATAAGGCTTCTCGCCTTTTTATGGTTAGTGATATAGGTAGGATCTTCGGAGAGTAGGTATCCGACTATCTGGTTTATTGGGTTATAGCCCTTTTCCATAAGCGAATTATAGACGGAAAGTAGGATAGCTTTCATTTCCTTCTCCCGCTCTTCAGCGAGATTAAATTTTCTTGTGTTATCCATTTTACCCAGACCTCCTTCAGATTTTCTTTATTTATATTTTACTGCCATCACAGCAGAAAGTAAAGTTAAATCTTCCTTACAAATCTAACATTTTTACAAACACTACCTAAGCACCGCACCAAAAGATTCTTCAAGGACCTTCAGTATGTTCGACACAGATTCTCCCACTTCTGTGTCAGTAAGAGTACTGTCGTTTTTTCTGAATATCAAAGAAATGGCAACGCTCTTTTTGCCTGACGGTATCTGCCCACCGGAGTAGACATCGAAAATCTTTGCTTCTGAAAGGAGCTTCCCTCCTGCTGCAGTTATGCAATCGATAAGTTCGCCGGCAGGGATTGTGGCGTCGCACACTACAGCAATGTCTCTTGTGCTTGCGGGAAAGCGTGGCAGCGGAACGTATTTTACTTCTTTATCAGAGGACATTGAATATATGGTTTCATAGTCAAGCTCAGCCGTAAAAACAGGTACGTCAATATCATAATTTGCAAGTATCGACGGATGTATCTGACCAAGTACTCCGATGGTAACGCCATCAACTTTGATGTTAGCACACTGACCGGGATGATACGATGGATTTTCATGCTCCGCCTGATATTTGACAGAGCTGAGACCAAGACCGGAGATTATTGCATCAATATCGCCTTTTAGATCAAAGAAATCCATACCGTCTCCGTAAGCACCAATTGTAAGTATTTTCGGCTCTGTGGGAAGTTTTTCTTGGCTTTTGCGGTAAACGCGGGCAAGTTCATAAAGTCTTGCAGAAGCGTTGCGGTTATTGTAGTTTCTCGAGATAGTTTCAAGCATAGAGGGAAGCGACACTGTGCGCATTATGCTGGTATCTTCACCCAAGGGGTTGAGTATGCTGAGTGAATCGCGCAACGGAGAGTCAGATGGCAAAGCTATCTTATCATAATATGACGGGCTGATAAATGAGTATGTCAGTATTTCGGAATAGCCCAGAGAACGGCATAGTTGACCTGCGGTGCGCTCGTGTTTTTCGCGCCCGGAGCGACCGCCAACAGTTGCCTCGCCTCTGACGAGAGTGGTAGGTATTTTGTCGTAGCCGTACATACGAGCCACTTCCTCTGCTATGTCTGCCATGCGGGAAACATCAGTGCGCCAGGATGGTACAGTTATCATCATGCCATCGACCTGGAAACCAAGAAGTTCAAGCGCCTTTATCATGTAATCGACACTTATGTCGGTACCGAGGAGCGCATTAATTTTATCAGGCTCAAGAGGAAGGGTCACAGGCTTATATTCCGCGTTATTTATATCTATTATACCGTCTACAACTTTACCGGCACCGAGAATTTCGACAAGCTCGCACGCACGTTGCACAGCAGGGATAGTATTTTCCGGGTCCAGACCCTTTTCAAAGCGGGAAGAGGAGTCTGTCCGCATACTAAGCGCGATTGCAGTGCGACGTATGGAAGTACCGTTGAAATTAGCGGACTCAAAGACGACGGTCTTTGTGTTTTCTGTTATCTCGCTGTTTGCTCCACCCATTACCCCAGCGACACCTACGGGTTTGGACTCATCAGCAATAACGAGCATTCCTTTTGTCAGCGGGCGCTTTACAGAATCTAGAGTATCGATACTTTCGCCTTCTTCAGCGGTGCGGACTACTATTTTTCCTCCATCGAGGCAGGAGTAGTCAAACGAGTGCATCGGCTGACCATATTCGAGCATGACATAGTTTGTAATATCGACGATATTGTTTATCGGGCGAATTCCAGAAGCGTGGAGACGTTCACGCAGCCAAAGGGGAGATGGTTCGATCTTTACGTCGGTCACTACCCTTGCAGCATATCTGGGGCATAGCTCAGAGGTTATTTTAACAGAAAGATGGTCGTTTATATCCCCGCCGCTGCCATTAACCTGTGGGGTGTGCAGCTTCAGAGGACGCTCAAATACGGCGGCAGTTTCACGTGCAAGCCCGATAACGCTCAAGCAGTCGGCACGGTTGTTTGTGATTTCGAACTCTGCTACGTGGTCATCGAGCCCTATAACACCGCGGATGTCATCGCCCGGTTTGCAATCCTCCTGGAGGATAAATATACCGTCTTCTATTGCATACGGGAAGTTATGAAGATCAAGACCAAGTTCACCTAGCGAACACATCATTCCGTTTGACATTATGCCTCTCAGCTTGCCACGGGTGATCTTAACGCCTCCGGGGAGGATGGACTTGTGCAACGCTACAGGGACAAGATCGCCGACACTGACATTTTGTGCCCCTGTTACAATTTGAATATCCTCTTCTTTTGCAACATCGACTTGACATACCCACAGGTGATCTGAATCGGGATGGCGCTCCATAGCGGTCACACGTCCCACCACAACATTTACTATCTCGGCGCCGAGATCCGTTATACCCTCTACTATAGATCCCGACATTGTGAGTCTGTGTGCATATTCCTTATCCGAAATGTCAGAAACATCAACAAACTCATTTAACCATTTTCTTGACAGATCCATCTATTTACCAGACCTTTCTGCCGTGCTTTGCACGGCGTTTTTTGGAGAAAGTTAATTAGAACTGCTTTAAGAAGCGTATATCATTTTCAAAGAAAAGCCGGAGATCATTTACTCCGTAACGGGTCATTGTCATGCGATCAGTTCCAAGCCCGAAGGCAAATCCGGAATACTCATTTGGATCGATCCCGCACATTTCGAGAACACGGGGATGCACCATGCCACATCCAAGCATCTCTATCCATCCTTCGCCCTTACAGACCCGGCAGCCTTCGCCGTGACAGGCAAAGCACTGAAGATCCATCTCTGCCGAGGGTTCAGTAAATGGGAAGTGATGGGGACGGAAACGTATTTTTGCATCATTGCCGTATATTCTCTTAAACAGAGTATCGAGAGTCCCTTTGAGATCTGCCATAGTTATGTTCCTATCCACCACAAGTCCTTCGACCTGATGGAACATGGGGGAGTGGGTCATGTCAACCTCATCCTTCCTGTATACACGACCGGGGGCTATTACGCGGATAGGCGGTTTACGGTTTTCCATCACACGGGCCTGAACAGAGGAGGTCTGTGTGCGCAGCAGCACTTCATCGTTAAAATAGAAGGTGTCCTGAGGATCGCGCGCCGGGTGACCTGCCGGATGGTTGAGGGCTGTGAAGTTATAGTACTCGGTGTCTATTTCGGGACCGGAGACGACTTCAAAGCCCATACCTATTAGTATGTCGCATATCTCGTCCAGTAAATGGGTCATGGGGTGTGAATGACCGAGCTCTTTCTGCTTGCCGGGAAGGGTCACGTCAACGGCTTCCGCCTTGAGCCTTTCCTCGAGTTCAGCCTTCGCAATGATCTCGGAGCGAAGGGCTATATTATCCTCTATAAATTTGCGAACATCATTTGCCAGCGCTCCTATAACAGGGCGTTCTTCGGCAGAAAGCTTTCCCATTTGTTTGAGGATGGCAGTGAGCTCACCCTTTTTTCCAAGGAATTTTACCTTTAAAGCATCGAGTTCGGCGCTAGATTCAACGGCTTCGAGCTCGGAGGCAACCTGCAATTTCAGGCGTTCAAGATTCTCTCTCATAATTATGACCATTCCTTTCGCAGTTTTGAAATAAAATGACCTGGCTAGAATATCAAAAAAAGCCAAATAAAAACCCTCGTCCCAATGGGACGAAGGATTCTTCGTGGTACCACCCAAATTCAGCGCGGAGCGCCCTCAATAATCAAACACATAAGACGTGCCTGAATTAGAGCCGTAACGAGGCGGACGCCATAGCCTACGCAGCAAAGCCTTCAGCGTGGAGCTCACGGGTGAACTTCGCTTTAAGGTTTATGGTGCGGCTTACAGCCGGTGACCGCATCTCTCTGGATAAACGTGTTAAAGCTACTCTCCCGATCATTGCTTTTTGCAATATTCACCTATATTTAAACACAAAGCAGGAGCTTTTGCAAGAGTTATTTTACATTTGGGTGTAAAATGACGAATATGACGAATATAAGGAGAACAGAAAAGAGGCTTTAAAAGCCTCTTTGTTTGTTTAAGCAGATCTATTTTATAAGTCCACTGTCATTACCGTCAAGCAGGGCGAGAGCGGCTCCGATGCAGGTACCGTGCTCAGCGTGCGAAGGTATTATAAACTTATAGTCGTAAAGTCCTTCGAGAGAGTTAAAAATTTCACGGCACTGAGGAATTTTGGACAGATTTCCTATTGCAACTATGTTTTTTTCTTTTTCGCCGCGGGCTGCAAAAACTGCCATCATACCTATTGTCTGAAATACGAGATTGAATATGCCGAGTGCGATGTCATTTTTGCTTGCATCTTCGGTAATACGCCCGAAATTAGATGCTGTAGTGTGAGCGGGAAGGGTAGAAATCTCGTCTTTTGTTATATCTCCCACCATAAGGTCTATATGACCAAGATCCCCTCCGGAGGCTGTTTCTATAAGATAATCTATATCTCGGATGTTCAGTGTGAGGTTGGCAAGACCGAGTAAAGTGCCGCCTCCCATACCTGTACCACCTATATGGTATATGGAACCGCTCTTTGTCGCGCTGACAAGCGCTGTGCCAGTACCCATACTGACGATAATTGCTTTATTTAGGTTAGACAGATGAAGCCCGCCGTATCCGTTTGAAAGAAATTCCTCGATCCGCACAGTACGTATACCATAGATCGGTTTTTCAACATGAGAGGATCCTACACCGGTTATCGCTATCTGATCGATATCGGACAGATCAAGCGAATTTAAGGCGATAAACTTTCCGAATGCTCCGAAGAGTGAGGCAATTGGATCATTTGCCCTAACCATAAAAGGAGTAACTATTTTGTTGTCATTTATACCTGCGATTTTGGTCGTACTTCCGCCGATATCTATCCCAATAGTAATGCCCATGCAGCAACAGCTCCAATACTCTGATTTCTGAAAATACTGCCAATTATTTTCAGTCCGTAGCTAATAGGATATCATTTTTTGGATGTATTTGCAAGGGCAGCATTAAAATCATTTGGTTATGCTTTCTTTTTCCTTGTTTTTATCACTATAGCAATCATAGCAAAGCTCATTGACAAGCCTAAACCCATTTTCAAACGCATCAAAATTACTCACTGTCACTTCGGCAATTTGCTTCATTGAAAAAAAAAAAAAAAATGCTT
>CALXAZ010000131.1 GCA_944386395.1 uncultured Clostridia bacterium | reverse complement strand
AAGCTCCTGCCGCTGGGTGGCAACCTTGCGGCGAACCCTGTCACGCGCGGAGGATATAGCTCTGGTGAGATCATGGGTTTTTTGACGCATCCTGTCGTTTGCGGAGCGGGCGAGGTAGAACTGCTCGATTAGCATAGAGAAGCTGTCAAACTGTCTCAGCTCGTATTTCGAGCCGTATTGAGTTATCGGGATATAGCAGATATCATATGGGCGGGAGCCGTTTTCGCTGCGCTCGAAAAGCATATAAGGCAGGACGTCTCCGGTCTGTATTTGTGTTATAAGCAGTTCGAGCTGGTCTGAAAAGGCGGCGCGTTGCTCCTCCGTCATTTCCACAAAGCGCGCGGATACATCGCCGCAGGCGCGAAAAGCAAGCTCGCGGCACACTACTGGCGACAGCCCCAGGAAAGTGTCTAAAAGCCATCTGTCCGCAGCTGCCTCAGTTGGAGCTGAGGCGAGTAGGGAACTGAGCTGGTGCGGCTCTGTATACAGCGGGTTTACCTTGACCTGGGGCTCTGGGGGGCGGTAAAACATCCCGGGGAGGATCTGGCGCTTGCCAGTAGCTATGTCACCGTCAACGCGGTGTATCGCATCTGTTATCCTCCCGTCCTCGTCGGTGAGGATGATGTTTGACTGGCGCCCGATAAGCTCGATGATTAGCTTTCGGCGGCGGAGAATACCCATCTCATCGGTAGCGTCAAGCTCAAGCTCGACGACTCTTTCGAGAGGGGGCTGGCTTATGGAACGGATGACGCCGCCTCCAATGTATTTCCGCATAAGCATACAGAACATGGGGGGAACGGCAGGATTTTCACGCTGTGCCTCGGTGAGGCATATGCGGGCATTTGCCTGATTTGCGGAAAGGAGCAACCGGCACGAGCCGGAAGCTCCTCGAAGCGCGAGGATGAGCTCGTCCTTCTCCGGCTGAAATACTTTATCTATTTTAAGACCTGTTATCCGCCCTGAAAGCTCGTTTCTCAGAGCGGAGAGGGTTACTGCATCAAGTGGCATTGTGTTATTTCTCCTGTTTTTGCGTTTTTCATACGGCAGAGCGACCAATTAACGAGAGCTGTATCCTGCCCGCAAAGCCACACATTTCATCAAGGATACGCGCATCAGTTTTTCAGGCAGCAAGCTTGCCGGATATGCCGTCTACGGTGTGACAGGCTGCCGAGGCACCGGTGCATTTGACCTGTCGGGATCAACATCCTCAAGCAGCCTGAGCTTCTGTATCGCAAGCTCAAGCTCAGATAACAGGGAAATGTTCCCCCGCGCCCGGGCACCGACAGCCTCACTTCTCAGCCTCGAAAGCTCACGTCTCAGCTGACGCTGGAACAGTGGATCATCCTGCGGGAGCTTGCCTATGCGGGTTTCGGCAATGCCGAAACCCTGAGGAGACCCGCCGCCTCGGGCTTCGATAAGTATATATTCGCGCCCTCCGTCGTCAATGAGAAACTCCCGCTCAAGAGAGTAACAGCCTGAAAAGAGAAAGCTCCTCAGCTCTTCCACACCGGACATCGGCTGGAGCAGCAGGCGGACCCCGCTTTCGGCAGTCCAGGGTGCGGCAGAGAGGATTTCCACTATTGTTTCCCCGCCCATGCCAGCAATTATTATCGTATCTGCGGTGTTGCGGTTACCTCCCTGCAGACCGGGACAGAGGATGAAGCTTATCCTGTCGCGCACGCCAAACATTTCTGCTGTCCGGCGTCCGTTTTGCACGGGACCCTCACCTATGTCGGAGGCGACGGCAAAATCGATTCTTCCTGTGTATACAAGCCATACAGGAAGCTTTGCATGGTCGCTGCCAACGTCCCATATCCGTTCGCCTGGGGCAATAAGATCAGCTATCCTTTGCAGCCGTGGTGCAAGAGTAAATAGCCTCATTACTAGTCCCCTTTCTTTCAAATACTTTTTATGCTCACAGTTTACCACAGGGCAGGGAAAATGTCACTCTTTTTTGAATACGGCATGTGAGGAGTGGACGAAAAGCGGCAGGACTTTTGCCCTGCCGATAGACATTATTTTCTTACGGGTCAGTTGCCGGCAGTGTTTTCAAGAGCGTACTTTGCCGCCCTACGGGCGAAAAAGCACGACGGGAGCCCTATTGTTGCAAAGAAGAAGAGCATTGGAACTATATATTTCTCGTCGGGCGGAATGAGAACATAGATAACAAGGCTTATTGCGCGCCCAAAGTTGAAAAGGCAGTTGCGAAAGGCAATCGTCTCGAGCCTGCGGCTGCGAGAGCTTGTTGATATGCTCTCAGCTATCATAAAGGTTACGCAGGTATCGCCGTTAGTGTCAAGAGTGCTGAATATTATCAGGAATATATAGTATAGAACGACGGCTGTGATATTATAAATTCCAAAGAGCACAGTGGTCGCAAGGAAGAAGCCTATTGTGCCCACCATATACATTCTGACCTTGGCAGAATTTGAGGAGCACTTCCTTATTACAAAAAAGGTTGCGATGCCCATGAGCGCACGGGCTGAGGCGCTAAGACCCGTGACAAGCTCGTTTGATGTCATCGAGAAAATGAGAACGTTAAGGTAGTAGAAAAATACACCGTCGCGCGCACCGCGAAATATCTCCTGCAATACCATATTTTTCATCGCGCGGCTCTTTGGCAAAACCTTGAAAAATAGCCCCAATAGGGGGTTTTCCCCGTGATCCTGTGGCTGGGATGGCATACGCCGCGTAATAAGTGCCGCGCACACCGTGGTCACTATCGTCATTACAAAGATGATGATATACCCTGTGATATCCGGAAAACAGGAAATAATAAAGCCGGAAATGGAAGGAGTTATGAGGGATATAACATTTCCAACGATGCCGTTTATCGACATGCCATACTGAATGTTTTGCTGGGTAGAATACATCTGCGTGTAGTTGTGGAATGGCGTCCAGTAGAATGCTGCCCCAGCGCCATTAAGTATGCCGATAATAGGAAACAGCGTGGTGGAGCGTTCGCGCCCCAGAAGCAAAACGGCATATGAAGCCGTATACAGTATAAGACCTATCCGCGTAAGGGCGACCGGACTTATTTTCCTGGAGAAATTTGTCGAGAAAAATACACCGACAACCTCTGCCAGATATACCAGCATATAATAAAAAGCAACTGTATAGAAATCCCCGTCTGCCTTTAAAAGAAATGTGCTGACAAAAATAGTAGAAAGGTTCATCCCAACGTTGAAAAATGCCCCCATCTTGACAAAGCTGACAAAGGCGGGGGACAGCGTGAAAACGTTATCTTTTTTGCGGGCAGACCTTCCCCGTGTTTTAAGAGACAGCATATAGATTTTCCCCTTTTGTATTTATATGTTTTATATGTTTTGTTTTTATATTGTTTCGTGGGAGAAGAGGCTTATAAAACAGACCCGGAGGAATTCCGGGTCTGTAATATGACATTACTCAGCGTACTGCGATGCCTCGATATGTGCGTTCATTTTTTCGACAAGTTCCTCAACAGCGTCGCCCGTTACACCGTGAACAGCGCAGGCCTGCTCGATAGTTTCGCCTGCGGATGCCGGGCATCCCACGCAGTGCATACCTATCTCAAACAGATATCTGGCGAGATTGATGTCTATTTTCAAAACGTCGTTTATGATGGTGTCCTTTGTAATAACAGCCATTTTATATTCCTCCTGCAATTTGTGTTGTGCCCTTGTAGGTCACGATATATATTATAGAGCAAGAATTGAATTTATGCAATACCTATTATGTTACTATGATATGGCTGATATAGCGAAAATAAAGCTCTGTTGGAGCGGGTCTATCAGCAGATAGCCCGGATGTTATCCAGACTGTACTGCTCTCTTCCTTCGTCAAAGATGCTTCTACCGCTGTGGTCTATGCCAACGAACAGAGGAAGATTGTCTACCCATAGCTCTTTTATCGATTCACAGCCAAGCTCAGGAAAGGCGATCTCCTTGGCAGATTTGACGCATTTTGCAATTAGCGCCCCGGCGCCGCCCGTAGCGCAAAGATAGCACGCGCCGTTACGCACGATGGCGTCGATCACCTCTTTGGAGCGCTTACCCTTGCCAATCATTGCGGACAGCCCGAGATCCAGGAGCCTCGGGGCAAACCTGTCCATGCGCCCGGAGGTTGTGGGGCCACATGAGCCGACAGCCATGCCATCTTTTGCCGGAGTGGGACCGGCATAGTATATCGAAGCCCCGGAAATTTCAAAGGGGAGCTCCTCTCCGCGGTCAAGCAGTTCAAAGAGCTTTTTGTGTGCGGCGTCACGCGCGGTATATATCCTACCGGTGAGGAGTATCGAGTCCCCAACCGAGAGAGAGGTGGATCTTTCTGCAAGTTCCTGTGCGTCTATATGTATCGAAGCCATCTGGATCTCCTCAGCTTTCAAGAATTTTGATAATGTTCAGATTTCGAGAATTTTTTTGATGATGTTCAAAAGCCTCGCAGCTCTCGAGCCGGTATCATCTTTTGGCAGTGCATGAACTGTATCAGCCTTTGCTCGGGACCTTGGGGCAGGATTAGCCGCGAAAGGGACGCTCCGGTTCCGGGGCCCCCTCTGGTTTAGAAGATATATCTTTGCGGATGGCTCCGGCATCCTCAGCACAGAGAAGCGATACGTTTTCAGCAAGCTGTTCAAAGTAGGGCGGTAGCCCGCTAAGAAGGAGCCGGATCTTTTCAAGCTCGGAGGAAAGGGAAGAAACTGTACGCTCAGTGTCCTCCTTGACCGAGAAAAATTTTCTGCTTGCGTCTCTGCCAAATTCGGCAATCTTGACATGCAGCTCATTTGCATTTTTCTCGGCAGCGTCCTCGATGGCCTTTGCGCGCTCGTGGGCAGCTATTTCAATGTCGGCAACATGCTGCTTTTCTGTGGCATATGCCGCAATCTCCAGGTTTAGCTGTTTTATTTCAGCCTGAAGGGAGGCGCACTCAGATTCGGCGCACTCGGAACGTGTGGTCGCAAGAGAAAGCTGATCTTTGAGTGTTTCTATCTGTTCTTCGGCAGATGAGAGCTTTTCGGTGGCAGAGGAATTTTCAGCTCTAAGTTTTTCCATCTCTTCTGAAAGCTCTTTAGCCTCGCTTTCGAGCAAAGCAGTCCGCTCACGCTCTGCGGAGAGGGCACTTTCTGTCTCAGCAGCATGCGCGGCAAGGCTGTCGCGTTCACCTGTGAGCGATTCTATTTGTTTTTTCAGCTTTTCCAGCTCTTCGTTGTGCTCTTTCGAGCTCTTTTCTATGTAGCTTGTTACGTCCTGCCTGTTAAAGCCGCCAAATGCGGCTGCGCGAAATCTTTCGCTGGAGTATGCCAAAGGATATCCCTCCCATCTGTTTTATATTTTTATATTTTGTGATTTCCGCCGGACCCAGAAAAGGAGGGACCGGCGGAAAGAGGTTACTTTACAAACTGATCGAGCCAATCGGCAATCTCTTCTGCAGAGCGCAGACCTACCAGCTTGTCGGAGGGGGCGCCGTTTTCAAACAGGATAAGAGTGGGGATGCTCATAACGCGGTATGCCATTGCAAGCTCTCCCTCTTCATCGATGTTGAGCTTTGCGAATTTGATTTTGCCGTCGAAATCTCCGGCTAGCTCTTCAAAGATAGGGGCGAGCATCCTGCACGGACCGCACCACTCTGCCCAAAAGTCCACAAATACGGGACCTGTTGCCTTGAGAACCTCCTGTTCAAAGTTGTCCTTTGAGAGATATATAATGTTTTTTGACATTTCCACACATCCTTTCGTGGCTGCTTTTTAGGTATAACGGGAATAGCTTTCCCTACACGAAGCTATTTTACCATGAGGTTACAAAAAAAACAATTATTTTTAAGAGGAAAGAGAAAAAGTGTGGCAAATCTTTTATAAATTATATTGACTTATGAAACAAATTGTGTATAATCAAAAGTGGTGTAGCACATTGAATTATACTGAATTACTTGACCTTTCAGATGAGGAGCTCTGCCGCGTTTCCCGCGAAGGGGAAAGCCTTGCAGAGGATATCCTTGCAACCAGATATCTGCGCATGGTAAGGGCATGTGCGCGTCCGTATTTCCTTGCTGGGGGTTCCTCCGAGGATCTGACGCAAGAGGGTATGCTGGGGCTTCTGCGGGCGATAAGGGAGTACGACCCGGAAAAGGGGGTTCCTTTTCGTTCTTTTGCAGAAAAGTGTATCAAAAACCGGATATATTCTGGTATGCGGGCGGCGTCCCGTAACAAGCACATTCCACTAAATAACTATTTATCGATAGATCCCCTTTCTTTTGACGGTGCGGCCTCTGTTGGCATAACTGCTGCAGGTAAGGCATATGGTCGCAGTCATACCGACCCGGAGGAGCTTTTGCTTGACCGGGAGCGCTACGAGGAACTCCTGGCTGAGCTAAACGACCTGCTGAGTGACTTTGAAGCCGAGATTTTGGGGCTTTATCTTGAGGGTTTATCCAATAGTGAGATTGCCGGGAAGGTGGGCAGGACCCCCAAGTCTGTGGACAACGCTGTGCAGCGTGTCCGGCGCAAGCTTGAGCGCCACAATAACTTCAGCGACAGCAGGTAGTAATCTGTGCGCAATATATCAACTGGTCGAAATGACCGAAGTCAAAGAGAGGGTTTACCATGTACGAAGACAAGACATTAGTATGCAAAGAGTGCGGCGAAGAGTTTATCTTTACAGCCGGAGAGCAGGAGTTCTATGCCGAGAGAGGCTTCCAGAACGAGCCCCAGCGCTGCAAAAAGTGCCGTGATGCACGTAAGGCTGCTGCCCGCGGTCCGAGAGAGTATTTCACAGCTGTCTGCGCCGCATGCGGCAAAGAAGCAAGGGTTCCTTTCGAGCCCAAGACAGACAGACCTGTCTATTGCAGCGAATGCTTTGCAAAGATGAGGGAAGCTCAGGACTAATTTTCTGAGAATTAAACGGGACGCAGAGGCGTCCCGTTTTGCTTTTTAAGAGCTTCTTTGCGGAGCGGAAGATAGGAAGGATGATGGTATTATGCTAACCAGTCAGAAAATGAGAGAGCTTTCGCCAGAGCTTGATCCGCTGAGGCTAGGCACTGGATGGAAGGCGGAGGACCTCTCAAAGCCTCAGATAATAATAGAGAGCACATTTGGAGACAGCCATCCGGGCAGCGGGCACCTTGACCAGCTGGTTGAAAAGATCCGTGCGGGAATAGGAGAGGCAGGAGGTTTTGGTGCGAGGTACTTCTGTACAGACATATGCGATGGTGAGAGCCAGGGGACGGATGGAATAAATTACAGCCTTGCAAGCCGTGAAATGATTGCAAATATGATAGAGATACACGCAAATGCAACGCCGTTTGACGGGGCTGTATATGTTGCAAGCTGCGATAAGGGGCTGCCGGGGAATCTGATTGGGCTTGCGAGGGTCAACATACCTTCAATCGTGGTGCCTGGAGGGACAATGAATGCCGGACCTGACATGCTGACACTGGAGCAGTTGGGGATGTACAGCGCCCAGTATGAGAGAGGAGAGATAAGCGGGGAAAAGCTGCGCTGGGCAAAGGAGAATGCCTGTCCGGGATGTGGGGCATGTTCGTTCATCGGCACGGCATCAACAATGCAGATAATGGCAGAGGCTTTGGGGCTTGCTCTTCCGGGAAGCGCTCTTATGCCTGCGGAAAGCGTCGGGCTGAGAGAGTGTGCGCATGCGGCAGGACGGCGCGTAGTTGAGATGATCCGTGAAGGCGGGATGCGCCCAAAGGAAATAGTGACGCGCGACAGCTTTGAAAATGCTATCCTTGTACATGCTGCAATATCCGGCAGTACAAACTGTCTATTGCATATCCCGGCTCTTGCACATGAATTTGGGATAGAGATAACAGGCGATACCTTTGACCGTCTGCACAGGAATGCGAGATTTTTACTGAATATCAGACCGACAGGCAAATGGCCTGCAGAGTGTTTTTACTATGCGGGAGGTGTACCCGGGGTAATGGAGCAGATAAAAGGGAGCCTCCATCTCGATGCAATGACAGTTACGGGAAAGACTATTGGGGAAAACCTGGAGACGCTGAGGGATAGCGGATATTATCGAGGGTGCGAGGAGGGGCTTGCCTCCTTCAACTCGAGATACGGTGTCCACATCTCCGCAAGCGACATAATAAGACCATATGACGAGCCTCTGGGGGTAAATGGCAGTATAGCTGTGCTGAAGGGAAATCTTGCACCGGAGGGGGCAGTGATAAAGCATACGGCGTGTCCTCCTGAGATGCACAGGGCAGTCCTCAGGGCAAGACCATTTGACAGTGAGGAGGAATGCCTCAAAGCTGTGTTACACCACAGGGTACAAAAGGGGGACGCTGTATTTATCAGGTACGAGGGACCTAAGGGTAGCGGAATGCCCGAGATGTTTTACACCTCCGAAGCAATATCATCGGACAGTGAGCTAGGAAGGAGTATTGCGCTGATAACAGACGGCAGGTTTTCGGGTGCTTCCACCGGACCTGTGATAGGGCATGTAAGTCCGGAGGCAGCAGCAGGAGGACCAATAGCACTCGTTGAAGAGGGGGATCTGATAGAGATAGACATACAAAACCGCGTGCTTGCAATAGTGGGAGTTAAAGGAGAGAGGAAAACGGAGGAAGATATCGCGGCAATACTTGAAAAGAGACGGTTGTGCTGGAAGCCGCGCAAGCCGAAATATACTTCCGGGGTGCTCAGAATGTTCAGCACTCTTGCAGCAAGCCCAATGAAGGGAGCGTATCTCGAATACGGGGATATGGGGGAATAGCCTGAATTGAGGCGATGATCCTGTTACAGATATATTGACCTACAGTTAGTGCGTGGGTAGTGTAGAGTTATAAAGTTGCTGAGAGAGGGGACCAAGCAATATTTGAAAGAAAATATTACGAGCAGATTCCATATTGCTCAGTTAGTTATCGCGTTTTTGGTTTTTACTCAATTTACCTCTGGCAAAGAATTATTTTCCGACAGGGCAAGGCTAGAATACCTATAGACCGAGTGCTAGTGCAATTTCTCCACTCTTTTCCAAGAAAAAACTGGGCTCTGCTTGTGATATTTAGCTGAGCGATTTTTGGCAAAAAATTTTAAATAATATTGACATCATACATTTTACATGATATTATATTTACTGCGCTGATAGCGCAGGTTAAGCGCGAGTGGTGGAATTGGTAGACTCGCTGGCTTCAGGTGCCAGTGTTCGCAAGGACGTGCGGGTTCAAATCCCGCCTCGCGCACCATGGCGAGTGTCCTTACAGCATTTGAAAGGCTGTAAGAACACTCGTCTTTTTTATCGTTTTCATCCAGCAATCTCGGCTGTGGCATAGTTGACGAACACGCCTTTTCGGGTATTGACGGTCACATCAGGAATTGGCAGGGGCAGTATTTTTGGGATTGTGATTTCTCCCACGCAGTTATAGTGGATACGAAGCTGCTGCCCCCACACCCCATCAATTTTCTCCGCATTATAAACTTCTTTTCAAATGCTATAAGAACACTTGCCATGGTCGGAGTGTAATTATAGGACTTGGAAAAATCCAGTCATATCAATGGTTTGCAGACCGTCAGTAGGAGGTTTCATCTTAAATTGTACGATTCAAAACTGTAACCCGCGTAATCACATCGCGTAGACGGTCATTTCCTACCATGTACTCAAGAACATCATCTGGTGTGCGGCAAATTTTTTCAAAGTTTCCATCTGCGTGCGCAATGCAATATCCAGACTCAGAAAAGCATACGCCATATACAGTACCATTCCAAGCAAAAACCGGCTCACCTCCACGGATAATGCACTCTTTAAATTCTGAAATAGTTTTGAAGTGATCCGCTTCCATATTAGAAAAATCATATTTCATCATAAAACCTCCTAATTTTTTGAATTCAGGAGCCCATCTGGATAGTCCTCAGGCCAATAGTTTATATGTGGCTTTTCAAAGTTTGGCATTCCGTGCCGCGGGGACTCCCAGTTGATTTTATGGTCGTGGGGGTTCGAATGATATTTGGGGTTTGGCGAAGTGGTGTAATGCCGTTCGGCAACAGCCCTTCCATCTTCTCCGATTTTGGTTTCAATTTTCGTGCCATCTTTTGCATAGGAAACTTTGACTTCGCCGGGTGTTCCGACAAATCGAAAGTCTTCTGGCTTGGAAGGTTTCCATTTCCCGCCGTATGCACTGCCGCCGCCCTTGCCAATCAGGAATGGCTCTATTGTATCACGATTTCCGCTCGATTCGCCACCAATTTTGAACGCATCCAAATCTTCACGACGGAAACTTCGTTCATAGTTCATATACCGCCAGGAGCTGCGTTCGTAATCCACATAGATAATGTTGCCCTGCATTTCGGGAAATGGTGTATTGTAACAGATAATTTTTTCCGGCTCAATACGACGCAGCATCTCGTTGTATCCAGCCATGAACCAGTCTTTTTGATCCTGGCGGTTGTCGTGTTCGGACGCCATGTAGGTGGAGACAGCAACAACGCTTCCTTTTTCAATCCCCTCAAAGCAGAAATCAAAGGTGGATTCATCTCCCCAGTTGACAGTCGGAATGACCCGGAGCCCTTTGGATGCCCAGTAAGCGCCGCACCAGCGATTACGAAATACATTGTAAAGCTGCATGACAGGCGCCATTTCCAGATACATGCTGAAATCCGGCGACAGTACCGCACGGTAGCGGGATAGTTTTTCGATGTCATTGTCCGGGTTCTTCCAGACCCGCTCAAAGCGATAGTCGTATAGGAAGAAGTGTACCATCCGATCAAGATGATTTTGATCCTCTAGATGGGTCTTGTCAAAACCGATTAAAAGAAGATCATCAAAGTCTCCCGGTTTCTCTTGAAACTTCGGAATAATCGGAATTTTCAACTTTCCTTTGCCGGGAAACTGGTTGCAAAGCACCGTCTGACCTGTTCGGTAGTTGTAATTTTCTTCGGTCATATGGAACCTCCTGTATGTAGTAAGGAACAAGTCCTTCTATATACAGAGGGGAAACTTACGTTTGTTGCATATTTTGTGCAACAAAACACAACAATTTACAAAAAATTAAAAAACGAGTAAGCCCTATACACACTTACCC
>CALXAZ010000130.1 GCA_944386395.1 uncultured Clostridia bacterium | reverse complement strand
AAGCAGGAACAGGTTGCTGAGAAGCTCCAAAGTTTTATTTAATACATTTTTGTGTGCTTTTCATGTACTTTCTCCAGAACAAGAAACCCGCCAGCCCAGTGTTTTCAAGGGCTGGTGGGTTTGCTTTCATTATTCCCACTCGACAGGGTGCTTGTGGCTTCTGCGATATGTGGTGGTATCTGTTCATCCATACTATCAAGATATAGGGTTTTTATCTCTATTATTTTGATTTCTGGACTTTTTTGCGGTCAAAATGCGGTCAGGAGTTGAAATGCATAAGTCACAGAAAGTAGCCTCTTTTTTCTCTTTCCAGTTCCTGCTCCATCAGGCGCAGCAGTCGGGATTCCAAGCTGCCAGTGCCTTTGGTTGGTAAAAACAAATTTACCTGATAGGTTACGCCATCCAACTGGACTTCTTTCTCCCGACACTTGCGGTAGTGTAACTCCGTATCATCTTTTTGCGGGGAAATATTTTGTTTCATATCGGATCCCTCATCTAAATAAAACGGATCAATAGAGATCTTCGTCAGCCGGGGAAATCTCTCCACTTCGAATGGGACTCATCCACCCAAGCGAGCTTAAACTGTTGATGGTGCTGCAAATCTCAGCTTCTTTGTTATCTTTCCAGCGGCGTTTCCAAGAAAGCACATGATTCAATATATCGACATCTTTGACAGAAGAGGAATTTTCCCTCAATTCATCATAAGAGAACAGAACCGTCGCAACCATTTCAGCATGATCAGTGCTTTTGATTCGCGTTAATAAATCGACAGCATAATCAGCTCGATTCATTTCATCTGCAGTAAACATATTATCTGGCAGTTTAAAAGCAGGGGAAACAACCGTTTCGACCATCCTTCCCAATTGCCGTTCAGTCATCAAGTTCGCATTGGAAAGTGCCGTGATAGCATCCTTAACTTCGCTCGCATAGGGTCCATAACTTCCTTCAGAGAAGTGGAAGCCTGTAGGGATACCTGCGCGAGTTAAAACATAACATACTTTCTGGAAAATCGTTCGACCTACATTCAGCGAATATTGGTCATGATTGAGTTTCTGAACAACATAAAGAATTAAAAGCCAGTATTTGCTAAAAGAAATATTTTTAACTCCGATCAGTTCTTTATCAAATTGAGCACTATTTTTCTTTAGGTATTCAATGGAAAGTTGTTCAGGCTTGGTGCCAAAGGGCGCATATATCTCGATATCAATGGGTAAATCGTAAAGCATTTTATACATCAAAGGGCCCACTGTGCTCCAAGGCAATCCCCCATTTCCACAGCCCAGCGGCGGGAAAGCAACCGAGGTAATACCAAGTTTCTGATAGTTATTTCTGAACCAATCAAGGCCGCTTTTGATATATGACAATTTGGATGGGGAACGCCAGTGGTCTTTTGTCGGGAAATTGATAACCGATGCACCAAGCAAATCGGAGTAGTAATATGGAACACCTGGTTTCACACGCTTCTGGGCGCACAATTCCGTATACTCCTTGAACATTTCTGGATACCGATTCTTAAAATCGAGAGCAATCCCTTTCCCCATGACACCAACGCAGTTGACAGTATTGACGAGAGTCTGAGCATGGCTTTCAAATATGTTCCCTATCTTAACAATCACCTGGTCCACCTCCTTACCTATAGAACGCCTTGGGCACAACAACTACTGCTTTATCAAATCCAGCAGCTAAAAGCGACTCTTTTGCCATGTTGCTCACCACATTTGCCCCCGCTATATAACCATAAGGTATGCGATGTGGGATTAAAATTTCAGCGCATTTTACAGCCTTATGGTTGATCTGTTCATATGGGTCATTATGTGTCCAATATTGTGCGAAAACTTTCTCAAAATCGATTTGGTTGATTCCCTCCGATGCAGGATAGAATTTAACGAGATCGGCTGCGGCGTTCCGATCGGAAAGAATACAGTCAGGGTCATTTAGAATAGATGCGTGGACAGCTAAAATGTAGATTTCTTCTGCCATATCTTTCCGCTTATACAACATGGGACTATTGTAGTCAAAATAGAGATTGGCATAGCGATGTAAGCGAAGGCCATTAGGAATCGTAACACGATCTCTTCTTGCCTGGACATCGTTCATTGCAATAGAACTGTGAGGCAACTTTCTTACTGCATCGTAACATAATATACCGTTCTCAACAATAGACGGGATATTATCAATAGCCGTTATATTATACACATATTTATGCCCTGTCCGGTTCGTGAAAATATCTGAGACAAACATACTGAGTTGCCTCCTTGCGCTGAGTAAAGGCCTAAATTCTTATTTCCCATTCTGATTATACCTTAAAAAGCACCTCTTTACAATACTGTACCACAAAGTGACGCCATAGTAAACGACTGAATGCCTTTCATAGATGCAGGAACATATCCGTTTCTCCGTCGAGATCAACGCGGCGAAAAGCGGCGGTGTGTCCGACCCCCGCAACGGGACCATGCTGAAGATGTTCAACCTGATCGATATCGGGGAGCGTGCCGGCAGCGGCATCCCGAATATCTTCCGTGTCTGGCGGGAGCAGGGCTGGTCGGCGCCTGTGATTACGGAACAGCTGGAGCCGGAGCGGACGATTTTATCGCTCGCTTTCGAAAAAACAAGCGATAAAAATGAGCGGTACAACAATTTACAGTAGACAAAAACAGTCCGTGATTGAATACCTGACTCGTGAGATTCAAGCAGATTGCAGGACCATTTCGGATTTACTTGGAATTAGCGCTCCGTGCGCAAGAGCAGTACAAAAAAAAATGGTAAAAGAAGAGCTTATTATTGCGCAAGGAGGCAACCGCAACAGAACCTATCGCTTAAAGTCCTGGCATAAATTATGGTTAAGTTGTACCTGTGACAGGATGGCAGGCTCAGTGGACGGATATGCTTAAAAACCCAGGGAGGGAAGCATTTTGCTTCCCTCCCTGTTCCTCTGCCTCATCAATTGTTGCTGCGCTGAACCGGGCGGCCGCGCTTGGGACGCTTTGCT
>CALXAZ010000129.1 GCA_944386395.1 uncultured Clostridia bacterium | reverse complement strand
GCATTCTGTGTCAAATGGTTTGTAGCACTATAAAAAGGTGGAGCTGTTGCAAGTTTATGCTTTGCAACAGCTCCACCTCTTCCATGCCCATATAATATTACTGTTTTTTGTTTCAAAAACGCAAGCAGTATCTTAACTGTGAGTGTCTTTAAATATAAGATTGATTAAGATTGAAATATGTATTATTTTCAGATAAAATGAACTTGTATAGCTGTTCTTTCTAGGAGAACAGCTATACAAGAACAGAGACAATGCGCAGAACATCGTACAGATACAGAAGCTAGTTGGAGGTGTGCGTTTATGGAAGGGTTCAGACGAGTAAAGATATATACCTGGGAGTATGACGATAGTGCATGGGGATATGTGGTCAGACAACAGAAAAAATGGCTCGACAAGATGGAATACACAACTAAGAGGGAAGTCAAAAAAATTTGTAAAAAATATGAAACGGATGATTCATCTACCCAAAAGAAGAAAGTTTTCTGTTCAGGCGGACTGAATTGCGTCAAATATCGCTATGCAGACATGGAGACGGAAAATCAGGGAACGAACGGATTTGAGGCAATGTTCGCTTTGATAAATTCCTGCGGATCGACGCCGGATGCCAAGCGAGAGATGCTGCGCTTAGTGGCATCAGTTCTGGCGGGATATTGTGCACGTGTATCTTCTGGAAGTTATATGCATTTTTTATCTCAACTGCAACGGCGCGCTCCCATCATAATCGTGAAACAGTCTCCCTTTGCTGGGGAGGCACTGGAGCGAGTTATCCGTTCTTTAGCATTGGATACTACTGAAACTACAGCTTTGAGACATCTCAGTAGCGGGAGGACAATAGAGTGCGTATATAGTCCAGTCCTTCCTAAGAAAGCTGGCGACGAGAAAATCACAGACAGGGCTTTTTTAAAACTTGAAGGCTGTAAAAAACGAATGCTGCCTCAATACCGGGATACTACCCTGATGATTTATGACTGGCTTTTGCGAGGAAAAGATGGCAGACGGCTGCAACTGATGAACCGCTGGGTAAGCATAGTGATCTATGGGGCATCTCGCAAACAATTTGTAACTACACCGGTGGAGATCGATGGAGGAGATTTGGCGAGATCTGACTGCCAGTGGGATAAGAATGACGTTCAATTATCTGTGATACGCTTTGCTCGTTATGTATACCGAGAATCCCTCCGAGAAAAGTGGAAAAAAAAGATTGAGTTTGAATTTTCTAGATATGATGCGATGATCAATTCTCATAATCAGAATTGTAGCACCAAAATAAAGGCAGCGGAAAGATACCAACTCTCTATGCAGTTACTTGCCCTTCATTTGTTTCTGAAAGCATGTGTCAAAGAACAAGATGTGAATCAATCTCAAGCTATTAAAATAGAAAATGAATGGTACACTGTGCTGCTTCCTGGGTGTGAAACCCTCAGTGATTCGGACTTTATGGAACACGGTGAAGCAGATACAGAGACCGAGAATGGATGGAGAGAAGAATTTGAGGGCACGCTGATTAAAATTTTCGACAAAGGCTTTCCAGATAGATTTTATATATCTAAAGAAGATGACAAGACAGATATGTGGGGCGATATTGGGCCAGCTCCCAGTAAGAACCAGGTCGGGGTCGTTTATTCTGTTCGATTTTCTCAGAAAAAATTTGTGAGCCTTTTAGATGAATTTGGCGTGACTGGCGGTGGTGAATGGTTCTATGAAAAAGTGAAAGCTTTGGATTTAGACTATATGGAATTTCGTGATAAAATGCGCATCAAAGCTACTAAAACAAATACAAAGGGCGTTTTTTTTGAGATAAATAAAATGGCATTTTTGCCGCAAGAGCTATGTTCCAAATTGAATGGTGCAGGGCAGCGTGCAGAAAGGGATAGAAACGGTAAAAAGAGGAAGTCCTAACTTGATCGATCTGTTCTCTGTTCCAGTTGTTCGGTGTTCCATTGCATATATAGATAAGGTTATATCCCCGGCGGACAAATCACGTCCGCCGGGGATTTTTCATTTCACTGAGTGATATGGTGGAAATTAGTTTTTGATTTGCAGCTCAACATCCGTAAAAAGATGAGAGGAGTTGCAAAATGTCCATGCCCGAATGCAAATTATCGCAAGAATGCATTAGAGAGATTAAATTGGAGATTAACACGTGGCTTTTTACTGCGGGGATGATTTCCAGCGATATGTACAGGCAGGCTCAGGAACGAATCGTGAAGGAGGGATGATTCCAGCATAGCAGTAAATAGAGCGGATGCGTACTTATCAGCGGATACATTGAAAAATAAGGTTAACTGCTGCCTAGTCTGAGGCAGCCCCGGAATTACCCGGAGCTGCCTCAAGATTGTTACCAGGGCTTGAACCCGTGGGCTGCCATGTTGCGGATAGAGCAGCTCGACATGAACCAACCAAGATCGCGGAAATCGATCCCCCCGAATGGCAATCCATATTTGAGATCGTTTTCTACTGCCACGTTCAAAAGATCCTGATGGCAGGTATAGTAAGTCTCTTCCAGAAGAGTGAAGAACACGGTATCGCCGATCAGCCTGTTTACCTCCTGATTCAAGTGCCGTTTTGCACGGTAATACCAGCGAGGATCATTTTCAAAGCCCTTGATATAGTCACAGAGCTTATCCGGTTCATAGCGAAGGACATACTGCTGAATCCGGTGAGCGGGGTTGAGCTGACGGCGAAGCTTGACCCATTCACTTGGCCGGAATTGCAGTTCTGGGCGAGTATACACCGCATCGTAGTTGGTTTGGTAAAAACCGTGAAAACCACCTGGCTTCCGAATGGGAAAATACGCGATCTTGTCAGGCGCAGCGATCAGAGACGCCATCGCATAGCGCAGCCACTTGCAGCCAACGGCGTCAGCATCCACCGCATAATCATATCGAATATCATCGCCGCAGAAATAGGCCCAAGCGTATTTCAGATGGGGAAATACCAGCACATGGAAGTCCCGGTGCTTGCCCCGAACCAGGTATTGCGGAATTTTGATTTTTCGATTTTTCATAGGTTCCTCCAATTTTCATAAAGCGTTCTCTTGCCGAGCATGGATGGCCTGGGTGGTGGCCGCTTGACTTTGAATGAAGGTAGTATCTCATATCTTCTTTGCCTTT
>CALXAZ010000128.1 GCA_944386395.1 uncultured Clostridia bacterium | reverse complement strand
GCGAGGATTTTGAGGAAGACGCTACCTTGCTGTGTACGCTGGACCGCATCTTTGACGATGCTACTGTGTTTAAGCTGCGTGGTGAAAGTTTCCGGGGAAAGAAACTGGAGACCGTTTCTTTGCAAACAGGCAAGATACCTGCGGTTGAGCCGGTAGTGGCGCAGGAGTAACCAATTTATGAGTGCTGGGTTGTTGGCACTCTTTTTATTTATTCTGCTGGCTCCGACTTTTCCGACAAAAATTGGTTAAATACTCCCGACAAAATATGGTCGCGATCTCCCGGCGCCAACAAGTATGTCGGTGACATCGGTTTTATGGTAGGTACAATTATTAATGTCGCTGCAAAATACCTTATCTGGATTTCACATCCAACATTGGTCAATATTTCGAAAATGTCATGAGAAATTTGGTAAAAATAACAGTGCGATGATGCTCCCAGACGCGGTATAATATATCAAAACCATTATAATTTGTTCGGAGCTTTTTAGATTATATATCTCTGACATGGGAACTGTGGGCTTGGTATGCGACAATGATGCGTACATAGTACTATTATTTCCACGATCTGTTTTTCTTTGGAGTGATGAAAATGATTCAGGAGTATTGTATTCAAGGTTGGAGTTCATATATTGATGTTGTTACAGAAATTACAGAGAAGGAACAATATCGCATGTGGTATCGTGGACAGGCGGATTGTTCATGGGGGTTGGTGCCTTCTATTCAAAGAGCGAAAGATCGCGACAAGCTAACACTTCATCACGAACAATATCGGACGACTAATTTTATGATATCTGTAACGAGGCTGAATCATTCAGTGCCACGGCAGGATGACTATGCGGGATGGCTTTCATTAATGCAGCATTATGGTTTACATACACGACTTTTGGATTGGACAGAGTCCCCGTTGGTGGCACTATATTTTGCCTTGGCAAATAATTGTGATTCGGATGCAGCTGTGTGGGTACTAAATCCGGTTAAAATGAATAAAGCGATGGAATATGGTGAGTATGTGCCACCAATATCTTATAAGACGGTAGAAGGCTATCTAGTTGGTGCATTTAAAGATGAAAGCCCAAGTGGCTATGAGCAAGGGCCCAAAGACAAAATTATAGCTTGTCATGGAGCAGGAAACGACATACGAATGTATGTGCAGCAGTCAGATTTCACAGTGCATAATAGTGAGATTCCCTTAGATGTGTTATTATGTGAAGATAAAAAATGTGATTATTTGTATAAGATTCGAATCTTAAAGCAAGCAAAGGCAACATTGCTAAAGGGGTTAGATATTTTGGGATTTGGGGCTAGTACTATTTTCCCAGATGCTGAACATATTGCTCTAGAACAAAACGCCCATTTTGAAAACGGTGCGCTTTGATTATTTAGTGGTTTCCGATATATGAGGAGGAAGAAACATGAAAATATTTATTAGCCATTCAAGCAAAGATGCCAATATTGCAATCAAATTGGCAAGATTTTTTGAGCGCATGAGCATAGGGGTACAAGTATTTTGCTCTTCTGAGGTTGGAACCATTCAAGCCGGACAAGATTTCGTAAAAAGGATTACAAATGCTCTAACCGAATGCGATGCTTTTATTCCGTTGCTCAGCGTCAACTATTATAATAGTAGGTTTTGTATGATTGAGTTGGGATTTGCCTATGCAGTTCTAGCTCAAAACATCGACACACGCAATGCAGACAGTTATATTTTCCCGGTTGCGATCCCACCTGTAACACAGGCCGAGGCCCTTAAAGGAACGCCACTCTCCCATTTGCAGGTTTCCTTCATACATGAGGCCAGCGGGGTGTGGGAACTATTGGAAGCGGTATTACCTGAGTTGCGAGCTGGCAAGAATAAGGATATTGTTAAATTTGCAGACGAAATAAAGAAAAGCCTTATAAGGGTAGATAATATTAATAACCGTGCAATTCATTTGGCATGTAAGGCCTTAAATGCACCAGGAGAAGATAGTGATTACATAAACTATTCTGATGATCCCGCTGCAGAAGGCGTTGAAATCGTTTTTAACGGTAAACCGTTTGACGAGGATAAGGAATACCCCGAATTTTTGAGTTTCGTTTACAAGTTTGTGGATAAGATAGATTTATATCAACCGGCTGTCCTTTTTGAACATTCTTATCTTAAAGCCTACCTAAATAACGAAACGGACTCTCTCGCAAAAATCAATGTGGAGATAAAATATTCGGATAGCAATGCGATTCTCACGAGGAAATCTTTTGAGTTAGGAACAGGCGAAAACGAGATACGTATTCCTCTTCATGAAATTAGGAAAGAGGCTGCAAAACAGGTCTCAGAAATATGCTTTGTGATCACGCCATCAGCATATATTAAAAATGAGGGACAGTTCCGGATTCATGGACTAGGAATTTGCTTAGATACGTAAAGGTGAAGAAGCGATAAATGTGCCAATGTAACTTGTGAATTAAAAGATTTCAATAAACTCAAACATAACTTTAGTGAAGGGACGAATCTGTGTGTTCAATGGTACAATGTTTTGCTTCAAAATAGAATATGGAACAGCGTAGGAGTACAAGTACCGTTGGAGCGAGTATGAAGTTCAATATTACCTGATAGAGAAGAAGGGCATTATTGATCATGGCAGGATTGTTTCTACAATTTCAGTTTATTGCAATCAGGCTACGCCTTTGTGATGAAGAGTAGCAAATTCATGAAATTATTGGATGATGCGTCAGTGCAGAAACGCTCCTGCTATGATATTATGTGCTGTGCGAAGGATAATCTCTAGTTACCTACTTTTAAGAAGATATGAATTTGGTCTGTAATGAGGTTGTACCTAATGGAATATGATGGAAAGCTACAAGAATTAATAAATAATTATGCGGGTACAGAAAAAACGCCTGCACTGCTACCAACTATGCATTCTACAAGCTGTCTTATTGGAGAAAATATTCTGCAAGAGGATAAACTTTCGGTTAAAGTATGCCCGGTTTTTAAAGAACCTTTATTGTACTTTTTTTATGGAAAGCCGTCATACAGGGTATCAAGTAAGCATTCTCACAAGAGCAGAACTGATTGCCTGCGTTCTCCCTGTTGCTTTATCTTTGATTCCCATAAAATTCATGCTAAATATATTTATCCATTTGATACAGGGGCATATTCATCAGGTATATTCGAAGATATGATACCTTCGGAAATCGATATAAAAAAATTTCAACTTGAGCCAGATCCAACCAATATTCCCGAATATGTGCGTGCCTTTTTTGGTAACAATGAAAACTACCTGCAAGGAATTAGTAGTATAGATGACAAAAGTTTCAATAATGTGGTGACATTTACGCTTGGACAAATATTGAGTGCCAAAGGTACTTTTGAATTTGATGACAGAGCAAGAACAGTGGAGATTATTTCGGAAGATAACCTAAAAGTGTCCGATGCGATTATGGCTATTATTGTACCACAGCCGTTTGTGAGAAATGAGGCGTTCAAAAATTTCTTAAAGGATCACTCAGATATTGACGTCATTACATATTTTACACACTATCCATCAGATCCTGCTAGCCATAATGAAGCCGTGTTTCAAAAGGCGATAGATTACCTCAAAAAAAGGGGGGAAGTATTATGAAAATGTATCTCCTATATGGCTTTATAAATCTTCATGCAGTTTTTCCTGCGTTTGTATATCCGGTGTTTGTTGATGACGAAGATGGCTCATATTATCTTGAGGACGGGAAGGATATCATTATTCATGCGTTTCACAAGATTGATCAAGACGATTTGATTGGACTTTATAGATTTTCTATGGGGGTAGTTGATTTAAAAAGACAGTATAAAGTAGGAGATAAAACAGTTTATGCATTTATGGAATCTCCAGATAAAATTATATATGGAGATGAAATTAGGGTTACGGCATTTTTGGCTGATTATAAAGAACAGACTTTGGACTCATTGCTAATTCAAGAAATTGAAGACTTTCTTCGAGACATTGATTTGAAATCTAACACTGAGAGTATGCAGACAAAAGAAACCGAATCGTCAGGGAAACATGCGGACTCTTTACCCATGAATGTTGTCAGAAAGTTTGATGAAACGGATCTTCCAATTAGTAGGGCGTATAGAGGCAGTTGGGGTTATTTTCAAACTCTTAATGACCTTGAAGTAAATTCAATTTTGGAAGAACGTCTTTCTGAACTGTACTGGACGATGAATCATATTCCAAAGAAGAGGTTTGTGTTTCACATAAATTCTCCTAGCTTAAGGTTGAAGCGGCAATATAGAATGTTACAAAAACGACATGAGGACTTAGTATTAGAATTTCAAAAAAATTCCAATATATACGCCTCAATCATAATGAATGAGGTGATTTCAAACGAAGAGGATGATTGCATTAGCCAAGATGAATTTATTATGAGAATGTTACAAAAAAAGACATGGCTTTTTCCCAAGGAGCAGCTGAATGCCTTTTGTGATCGATACGATAAGTCGTTTCCAGAACTTATTGCTCAGGATGAGATTTATACAGCTTCGGATGAGGATATTCAGAATGCTTCTAATCAATTGGTGAGAGAAAACAGAATTTTGAGAACACTGATTTCTTATTTACAAGATGTTTTGGAGGATAGGGGGATATCTAAAACAATAAATCTACTAGACAAAAAATGGGACTAACCAAAAATTCGAATATTGAATCTTTTCATATGCGGCTGGTTGTTATCTACAAAGTACAGTCTTAGTATCAGTTATTAAGGTAGGGGCCGGCGGACATTTTATTGGACTAAATGGCCCCCCCACATCTTCGTTCTATATTCCGCTGGACTTAGTCTGCCAAGAGACAGTTTTATTCGCGTATCCCGGTACCAAACCATATACGAATCAATATGCTGCATAAACTTCTCCAGTGTGACGCCTTGCCGCGAACGACCGTAGAACATCTCGTTCTTCATTCTCCCGAAAAAACCTTCACAGGCTGAATTGTCTGGCGAACATGATTTCCTCGACATGGACCTGGTGAGCCCCGCATCCTGGACTCTCTTGATCCAGCCGGGCCATCGGTAATGGCAACCTCGATCCGAATGAATAATCGGATAGGCATCCAGTGGAAGAGAAAGGGTTGCACGGTCAAGCATGGTATTTACCAATTGCGCATCTGGTTTGCTGCTAATGTTCCATGCTACCGGCAACCATCATAACAGTCGATAATGGGAGAGAGATATACCTTTCCATCTGGTATTGAGAACTCCGTCACGTCGGTCAGCCACTTTTGATTTGGTTTGTCAGCCCTGAAATTTCGCTGTATTACATTTGGCACCTCAGGACTAATTTCTCCTTTGTATGAACAATATCTCCTTGCACTTCTGACTTTTACAAGCAACCTATTTTCACGCATGATCCGGCGGATCACCTTTTCGGAGAGAATGTAACCTTCTCGATTCAGAACAACTTTGATTCTACGGTATCCATATCTTTCTTTGTTATTGTGAAAGATGGTCGTAATAATCTGGCAATCGTCTTTGTGCTTTTCTGCTTTCTTTAGACACCTTTTGGGGGCAAACATACCGGACCGAATCCCTCGATAGATAGTGGCGTAGCTGATGCAAATCGGGTTGTGTTCTGATTTCAGGCGGAAGGATAACCGCTGGTTACCGGAATAGGTTTCCACATCGGCAAGGAGACGCAATATTGAAATTTTCATCAAATCATGTTATTATAAATACAATCTCAAAAACTGCGAGGTAGAACTACCCATGAATACTCCACTTGCCAACAAGCCATCTTCCGCTCGCTCCATTTCGCTGGAGGAGCTTCCGTTTTACTGCCTTCTGGCCGCAGGCACCCTGGAACTGCTTTATATCCTTTTGGGCGGAACGTTGAATTATGTAGCCTTTTATTTTGTAGAAAACTACCTCATTATACCCTGCGTACTGTTTGCCGGTGCCGCTATGATACAGCCTCTCCCGGAAAACTCAAAAAAAATCGTCCTGCTCAGTCTGGTAATGGTGGGGTGGTTTCTGGTTTCCCAGACCCAGCACCGATTGGTCGGTATGGAACCAAAGAAAATCGGAATGTTTTTTTGTGTTTATCTTCTGGCCTTGCCCTATGCCTCCCTGGCAAAAGACAACGCAGCCCAAAAGGGACTCAGAGCCATTGCCGGAATGTATGTGGCAGCAGCCATTGTCCTGTCTGTATACACTGCCAACCTGTATTTTGACTGTCTCCCGTCCTGGCTGGCTGAAGGGGTGACTTGGGATGGCACCCGGCTGCAGGTGCTGTGGCATCCGAATATTGCCGCCTGCCTTTTCATGATCGGCATCACCTTCAGCTTTGGATTCTGGTTTCAGGCCAAAAGACCGCTGACTCGGGTCTTGCTGACCTTGGGGATTCTGTCCCAATTTTGCAGCCTGGCACTGACCAACTGCCGTACATCCATTTTGGTGACTTGTGCCCTGATTGGTGGGATCTTCTTTTTTGCCCTGTTCCAAGGCGGGTGGAAGCGGTTCCTTCTTCTGGCGCTTGCCGCCATACTCGTGATATCCGGCTTGTTTTTGCTTGCCTCCCATATCTATCAGGCTAACCAGGAGCGGATAGAGGAATCCTATGCGCTCTCTACAGCAGCTTCCGAATCTTCGGAGCCTGGGGCAGAAGAAGCTGCCTCTGAACTTTCAGCTCCTGCCGACCTGTCCGGCAACAATCCGCAAGGTACGTTTCTCAGCGATTTGGCTACCCTCAACGGAAGAACCGAGATCTGGCGCAGTGCGTTCCAAGCTCTGCGTGACAATCCTTCCCTGCTACTGTGGGGGACAGAATATTCCGGCAGTTCCATTTCCTATTACAATTCTTTCCCGGCAGAACATGCACACAATTCCTGGATAGAGGTACTGTTCCGCATGGGCCTTCCCGGCTTGGCGGTGGCTTTGGTTCTCACCTGGATGGCCGTTCGAGCTTGCCTGACCCTTCTGTTCCGATCCGCCTGCGGTATGTGGAAGAAATGTATTGCCCTTCTAGTGCCCTGTCTTCTCATGGCAGGATTTCTGGAACCTTTCCTGTTCAATGGGGATATTTCCTACTTTTTCCTGGATTTCATATTTTTGCTCTGCTTGGGTTATCTGGACATCTGGTATCACCAAGCCAAAACATGATAAAAATCCCATAGGGATGGCTCAGCCGTCCCCTCAGCCTATGAATCCCCGGTTTTGTTAAGCAAAAACCGGGGATTTGGTTATATAGAGGTTAAACAGCAGATATATTCGACAAAAATGTGTTTTCCAAACTGCAATTTGCCGGCTTTTTGAATTTATGGCAGCATATTCAGCCAACCCATCTTATGACCGCGGTCAGGCCGCTGTAGCGTGTATATCGCATCGCGTGCTTTCCTTTTGCACCTGCAAAAACTTGCGCGATGAATTCTTTCTGTACATAAATATGCTTGCCCAGTTCTGTTTTTTGTATCCCTTCCACAATGTCCGGATACTCCTGCCATATGTGGGTGCCATCAATAAAAATGCTGCTGGTGTCCACCATCCGGTTATTGATTGTCTTGTTGAGAATATGTGCAAAGATTTTCCAGGACAGTTTATCCGGGAAACGCTGGCAAAACGCATAGCTCGCCGTGGCAAAATGAGGAATTTCATCCAGCAATCCATATCCCAAAAACCAACGGTAGGACAATGTATCATGAATCCGTTGGGAGATCTGGCGTAGAGAGGGGACCCCGAACAAGTGCTGTATCAGCGCCACAGGATCCGTTCCGGGCCGTCTGTTGCTGTGGCAGTAATACGGGTAAAGCCACTCATAGTCCATCACTTTTCTATCTTCCAAAGCAGGTGGTCTTTCGGCACCAGGGCTTCCGGGTCTGTAATAACCGCCTCTCGCAGGGCATCTTTTCTCCACTGTTCCATAACTGCCCTCCCATATATGGGGACGTTTGAATAGTTTTTTGACAGGCTGGGGTATTTCACATTATTGTAACACCTACAACTACTTTACCGAGAAGAGTTGTAAAATGGTTGCATATGATTTCGGATTGTGATATAATAAAGAAAATATCACGTTTTTCGGGAGATTCCAGCAGGAGTACAGGAATTTTGCCATGGGAGAGCGAGCTTTTCCAGCTGTGGGATTTCCTCTGGAGCCAACGGGGCGATGCAGAAAATGTGGTTTGGAGTGAAACAGAATGTATAGACAAAGAAGCGGCGGATGGACCCGCTATGTGGATTTTATGCTATTGGATCTGCTAGGGAACCTCTGATTTAATTCGCACTACCATAGAGGTCCCAGATATGGTATAATAACACCATCAAAGCAATGGTGGTGCAGGCAATGAAGCAGGAAACATTTACCGACATCGAATACAGCT
>CALXAZ010000127.1 GCA_944386395.1 uncultured Clostridia bacterium | reverse complement strand
GTATTTTTATGTAGCAAGTAAGTTCTTAATTCCCAAATGCGAGCTGATCTCCTTTTTGACTTCTCCGTATTGTTGCAATATAAACCGGAAAACATGGAAACATTTGCTGCTGATCAGCGAATTTCTCCATGAAATCAAAGGAAAAGAATAATGGTTGAAGATCTATCGGTGTTCCTTATGGAGCGCCGATTATTTATACTCAAAAATGAAAGGACGAATAACAAATAAAAGTAGAAGATCACATGACGATCCACAGCGGCCTCGACATCCATGCGCCGGTGTTTGCCGAGAGTATGGAGGAGGCGGAGCGGTTGGGGCGGGAATGGGCTTTGGCGCAGTTCTCCGCCACTGGGTATGACCCTGAGTGGCTCCAGCTCCAGGTGGAGGTGGTGACACCCCGGCCGGAGCAGCTCATCCGGGCTGTGTATGCCTCCCCCGGCGATCCGGCGGAGGTAGTCCTGCTCTGCGGAGACCGGACATCGCTGCAGCAGCTCTTCGGCGGGCAGACCGATGTGGCTCTTCGACTGGGCGATCTGGTGCTGCTGACACAGAAGCCGTCGGCAGATGCCTTCTTTGAGCCGCCTGACCGGATGCTGGAACTGACCGAGGGAAAAGAGATTATCATCAAACTCCACTTCCTTGAGCTGAGGCGATTCTCTTAGAGGGCATCGTTTACAATAGGCGTGTCACTTTGTATCGCGCCAGGGCTAATGTAAACGAAGGCCGGAAGAACTAATAAGACAAAGCTTCCAGGATTCATGTGAAACCGGGAGTAGCGCCGCTGATATTGTAAGTGGAAAGTAATTTTAGGAAGATGAGCGGCAGTTTATCAATTATTCTACAATTGCTTTAAATACTTCAGTTGAAAGCTATTGTGCTCCCAATCATATTCTAGAATACTACATTCCAAATACTGTCCCACAATGATTTTTTCGTATTGTTCGTATTCAAGGCCATACTTAGTATCCAAAGCAGAGATGAAGCCCTTTAATTCCTTTTGTTCACCAAACTTACAAACTAGAGCACCACTATTTTTGGATACAACTTCAACAAAAGCCATAGAAGAAAATGGATGACGTTGTAAAGCATTAAAACCTTCTTTTACAAACGAATCATTTTCTATCCATTTGTTGAGAGCATTTCTGCACTCGTCCAAGTTATATATTTCAATTTGACCTTCGTTTGTAAGATAAATATCCGGAGAGGAACTAAATTCTCTTCGGTAATCAGTTAAATACACTATTAGATCGTGCGCCGTCATTGCAATAGATAATTTTGAAAGTTGCATTGATGATGCAATGCGTCTTGATATGGCTGTCATTATCTGAGAATTTTTAAAGATTGTATCCTCGGCACAAGCAGCTAAATATGTGACATTTCTTAACAGGCTTAGATGTAAATTCCCGGGGATGGATATTTTCACTAAATCATTGCTACTAATAATATTTGACAACGACTCTGAAACAATTAGATCCCTCTTTATCAAATAGTTTAATTCGCGTTGAACTATTGTCAAATCATGACCAATAGTTTGCATATCCCTCATAATGTCACGAACCGGAAACATTCCCTTTGTTTTAGAAGGCCCCTCCTTAGTCAAGTGATTATGAAGCCATCGCAGAATATCAATTCGAACAAACGGATCTGGAAAATCATCAGTGTAATTAGAGTAAAATAGATTAACGAAATTTGAATACTCGCCATTATAGTATCTTCGGTTCTTTCGCAACAAAGCATTTAAAAATTTGTATGAGGGGAGTTGATAGTTTTTCCCTCCAGTACGCATTAAGAAAATTTCTTCTGACGATATATGTCCACTTTTGCAGAAATCTTCAAACAATTGAATTCCTTTTCTCGTGTTTTTGTCGGACAATCTATAGAAAAAATCAGAGGCCATGCGATTTCCGCGGATAGCAAGCATTATACATTTGAAGTATTCAATTAGTTCTGTTTTTTTAATTGAAACACTAATTCCATTTTGAAGTATATAGGTAGAATCTGTTTGAGTAGTAATACGAATAATATAATCTAAACGAGCTTGAATAACCTTTAACAAATCTGGAGGATCAATACGAAACACAAGGTCTTTAACGACTGTGTCTAATGGTGGTTCATCCTTGTATTGATCATATGTACTGTCACGCATAGGCAAAAGAACTATACACTTAAATGTTGTACGCAGCCATTGCGCTACTTGGAACATAAGAAGTTGTTCGTCTTTATTACGTTTATCGCAATTATCTAGAACAATTATTGGTAACAGCCTATGATAATCCTTTAAATACAATATTAAGTTGCTAAGGTATAGGGTATCATCCTGTAAATTATTTTGTAGTAGCTTAAAGAGTTCTTTCTGATACGCTGTCGGATCAGATTTTAAGAGGCTACCGATCCCAGTTTCGAATTCACGTACTTCTATTCGAAAAATTTGTTTAATAACCTCGATTGAAGAAAATTCAATGTTATCATGGCTCCTCTTTAATTGATTAATTATTTCTCTTTTGATCCAACGATAAATCTCGTTATTGGATAATGGCGACTGGTTCATATTGACAAAAACCCAATCGCATTGCTTAGCGAGCTGAGAATTTTCCTTTTCCAAAAAAACTTTTTGAAAATATCTTACAAATGTTGTTTTTCCACTTCCAACATTACCAATCAAAAGGAGGAGTGAATATACTTCATTTTTTTCGTCGATGCGTTGAGATAATTTTTGAACTAGTTCTGTTGGATTCTTAGTTGCTAATGGCGTAGAATTTTTCTCGCTTGGCCGTTCGAATTTTCTGATTTCTTTATAAATTGGCTCAATGTGTTGTTCGCGTTTAGCAGAAGGAATATATGCATTTTCCACAATTACTCCCCTGTCTGCTTCTGTTTCAGGATCAAAGATTCTTCGGTTTTCAAATATAAAAGTACGGCCAAAGGAGTTTTCTTCTAACTCTTCATTTTGAACTCGTTTACCACCAAGAGTGGAGACAGGAGTATAAAACTGAGCATTACCACGGGCATTAAGATAGGGTTTATTAGCTATGTCCTCAAGTTGCTTTTTTGAACATAACTCTAACAATTGAGTATAGTGTGTGTTTCCAACGCAAAAATCATCAAAAGAGAGTTTAACAATAGGATTTGCACTATCTGAAAAACCGGCCCATGTTTCACTACCGTTGCAAACAATAACAAATTGACAGGTGTTAATATTGTGTGGAAACTTGGCATTAATCTCTTCTGCGTATAACCGAGCTTCGGCGTATGCTTCGTCAAGAGGTTCGGACGGCTTCTTTGCTTCTATGACCAACACAGGAATGCCGCGAATTGAAACAAGATAATCAGGATAATAATATTTTTGTTTTTGGCCTTTCCCAATTTGCACTTGTCGCAGAACATGTTTGGTCAAAACTTGTGAATCATCTAAACCCAAACCCATGGGAGCAACTGATGTCAGAAACGGGTAGATTAATTTTTGCTCTACATCACTTTCAGTAACCAAACTACTATAATTACAAAACAATGACATAAATACCTCCTGAAAGAGAAGCTACAGTATTAGATTAATCTGCTATTATGGACAGATGTTTACTTTTAGGGTCACGTATATGACTAGTGTTCAGTCCTACGGTATTTTATAAGCCTGTTATCAATAGTTAGATTTGAGATAATTCTGTTTGCCGCAGCAGAAGACACGCCACATATAGTTCGGATATCAGCTTTCATTATAAAATTATAAATATCCAAGAAGTTTTCGGTTTTCTTCCAGCGAATTGAGGCCATATCCTTCTCTCCATCGTTCATTTTATCACTCGCATTGAGTGTTTCCATAAGTGATGCTTTGATAGCTGATAGCATGAATTCAATAATACAGTGGACTCTCACTGCGTCACTGGAGGCATTGATGGCTGCACAATACTTGTGTTGACGGTCATGGATAATAGACTCTACAGAAAACCTGGTAGAGGCTGGATTCCAATTAAAAAGCAGTATTGTAGCCACAGACGACCTATACGCCCATTTCCATTAACAAAAGAGTGGATCAGTTCCAGTTCATAATGGAACACACAGCTGCGGATAAACATGTGTACCTCACTAGCCTTTTCCTAGTCCAGTAACTCCATTACTAGATACGGGACATACTGTGGAAGTATGCCAAAATACGAAACATTACCCTCACAGTCCACCATGCTTTGTGTCATAATGCCAAGGGCAGTCAGAAAGCTGTCCACAGAATAGGGATCGAGTTCATCCGGTCGTTTATAAATCTCATAAGCGTTCTTGACTTCGGCAATATCCTTGGGGGGAGCCAGAACATGCTTCCTGTTCTGTACGGCAGTTACTTGTTCCTGAGAAAGGGGGGGCTCAATGGCCAGGGGATAAAGGATGGTTCCGATGCGGTTGGCACGGCGGAGCGTGGGACTTGTAGATAGGGGAGAGCTACGGTCAAATGGTCCACCAGCTCGGTGATTTTTGCCACATAGTCGATGATCTTGTGCATGATTTCAAAAGTAGGCTTTTTGTTTCTCATTCAAATGCCTCGGAATTGTTAAATTATATCATGTATCGTTCATATCATCAACTGGATATAACCATTATTTAGGAGATACATCCGCTGGATAACCAAAATACGGCCATGTATTTTCCGTAGCCTTGTCATACACAATAAGTTCTAAATATCCTATAAATATGCAAAATTCCGTCGGTTTATCTCCGGCGGTTTTTTTATATCTAAAAACGAAAGGACGAATGACAAATGAAAGTAGAACATCACGTGACGATCCACAGCGGTCTCAATATCCATGCGCCGGTGTTTGCCGAGAGTATGGAGGAGGCGGAGCGGTTGGGGCGGGAATGGGCTTTGGCACAGTTCGCCGCCTCAGGGTATGACCCCGAGTGGCTCCAGCTTCAGGCGGAGGTGGTGACGCCGCGGCCGGAGCAGCTCATCCGGGCTGTGTATGCCTCCCCCGGCGATCCGGCGGAGGTGGTCCTGCTCTGTGGGGACTGGGCTTCGCTGCAGCAGCTCTTCGGCGGGCAGATCGATGTGGCTCTTCGCCTGGGCGATCTGGTGCTGCTGACGCAGAAGCCGTCGGCGGATGCCTTCTTTGCGCCGCCTGACCGGATGTTGGAGCTGACCGACCTGCAATTCCTCCATCTGTTCGGCCCCCAGGTCTTCTGTACCATGCGGGACGGCAAGCTCGACTCTGTCCCCAAGGAGTTGGAGGACTTTCTTGTGGAGCAGCTGGAGATGGCCGCCATGCGGGCGGATTGCTGATGCCCGGCG
>CALXAZ010000126.1 GCA_944386395.1 uncultured Clostridia bacterium | reverse complement strand
CCATCACATAGAGGTTGAGGACGAGGCGACAATCTTTGCCGAATTCCCGGGAGGCGCCACCGGAATTTTTGCCACGTCTACCGGCGAATTTCCTGGTACAAACCGTTTGGAGATAAGCGGTTCGCTTGGCAAGCTGGTGCTTGAAGAGGGCAAGCTCAAGCTCTGGGAACTTGAAGAAGATGAGGAAAAATTCCGCTTCGAGTCGAAGCGCGGCTTTGCTTCGATCCCATATAAATATAGCGAAACCGTTCAGGAAAAACCTGAAGAAGGTCATCTGAACATACTCAAAAACTTTACCGGAGCTATCCTTCGCGGCGAAAAGCTAATATCCCCCGGGACAGACGGCGTCAACGAGATCACTCTCGCAAATGCGGCGTATCTCTCGGCGTGGACCGGCTCTCCTGTGGAGCTACCTCTCGACTGCAAAAGCTTTGACAATGAGCTTGAAAAGAGAATATCCTCTTCAAAGACCCACGAACAGATAAAAGAGGAATTTAAAATTAATTCCAGCTACAGCGAGCGCTGGCAGGTCAGGTGGTAATCACCTGCCTGCGGCTCTCTGTAAATATATCGCCCAAGCCTAAAAGCGGTCTGGGCAAACCTTGATAAAGGAGAATAAAAATGAAAAAGGCAACTAAACTATTTGCACTTCTGATTGCTGCAATTATGCTTGTTGGTCTTGTCGCCTGTGGCGGAGAAGAGACAACAACCGCAGCAACACAGGCTACCACTGCAGCGACAGATGGCACTGGTTCCACAGAGGCAACCGATTTTGAGAACACAATGCCTATCTCTGACGAACCTGTAACCATCACAGCCTGGCGTTCCTGGTCGTCAACATTCTATAACGACCCCAACGAAATTCCTGCCACACAGGAGCTTGAGAAGCTCACAAATGTTCATGTTGACTTTACCTGCGCCGCTACATCCAATGCCCAGGAGCAGTTTAACATCATGGTTATGAGCCAGGACTACTCCGATATGATTTTCGGTCACAGCTATAGCTCACAGCCTAACTACACCGGAGGCGTTGACAAGGCTATTGCTGACGAGGTATACATCGACATTACAGATTACCTCTATCTTGCCACAAACTTCAATATGCGCCTTGCTGAGGACGAGCGCATCGAGCCGCTCATCACAACAGATGGTGGTGCAAAGTTCTTTGGAACTATCCAGTCCGGCGAACAGCCCGCATGGTACGGCACAATGGTCCGCACCGATTGGCTCGAAGAGCTCAACATTGATGAGCCTCAGACTATATCCGACTGGTATGACATGCTTACCGCTTTTAAAGACAATGGTCATGCAAATGCACTGTACTTTGCAAAAACCGGCTATGATACCACTGGCTTCGGTATTGTTGGTGCATATGACACCGCTCCTGTTTTCTATAACAAGGACGGCGTTGTTACCTGGGGCGGCATCGACGAAGGCTACAAGGCATATCTGACAGAAATGGCAAAATGGTATTCCGAGGGTCTTATCGACCTCGACTTTTATTCCCGTGCAACAGCCGACCAGATGACAATGTTTGCTCAGGACAAGGTTGGCGCGAGTGTTGGCGCTTCCTATACAACGGCTGAGCAGTATCCCCTCTCCCATGGCGGAGAAGGCGTCAAGTGGGAAGCTGTTCCGCTGCCGGTGCTTGAGGAAGGCACAACTGGTCATTTCCGCCGTGTAAACCTTGTTGTTGGTACAGCTGCCTGCTTCCCGACAACAGCAGCCGTTGAAAACGGCAACATCGAAACAGTTATCCGCTATATCGACTATACATACAGCGAAGAAGGTTCCGCTATCACAAACTACGGCGTTGAGGGCGAGACATGGGAGTGGGGCGACGATGGTCTGCCGCACTACACTGATTTCTTCCTCCACAATGAAGAATTTGGTCAGACAGATATGAGAAACCGTTGGTGCGACTCTAACGGTCGTGGCGGTTACTACATGTGGATACGCGAAAATGACTCTTACTCGCAGGAAGTCCTCGACGGACAGTATAAGTGGATGGACAGCTCTTCCGGCGACTGGGTCATGCCTCCTGTAACCCTCACATCTGAAGAGGCAAACGAGTATGCCACAATCTATGGCGATATCGAAACACTTATGCAGGAATTTACAACTCAGGTTATCACTGGTCAGAAGTCGATTGATGAGTGGGATTCGTATGTAGAACAGGTCAAGGGTATGAACATCGACCGCTGCATCGAGCTTCAGCAGGCTGCTCTTGAAAGATTTAATGCAAGATAATCTCAATCTCCTTAATATTTGTTTCCATAGATATAAGGGACGCAAATGCGTCCCTTATATCATTTTAACCAAAACATGCTGATGTAAAATTTGTAGAACTTTACAGCCTAAATATCTTGACTTTCTCTGTTTACCATAATATAATTTAAAAGCTGGATTCGAAACGCACGGCGCTGCCGTGAGCGGGTAGATCATGGCCGTGGGGGCTGCCCTCCCAAGGTTTTGATCTGCCCTTTTTGTTGTTTGGAGGTATTTTATGAAGAGGTCTGTAATTATGACAGAAGGGCGTCCCCTCCCCATACTCATTGCCTTTACTTTGCCGCTGATGCTGGGAAATATATTTCAACAGCTATACAGCATGGTCGACGCTATGGTCGTAGGACGCTTTGTAAGCAAGGAAGCCTTAGCTGCAATCGGCGCCACAAGCGCTATCCAATTTCTTATGATATCTATAATTATTGGCTTTAATACCGGCGTAGGTGTTGTATCAGCACAGTTCTCAGGTGCTCAGAACGCTGAAAAGCTTCGCCGTACATTTTCCACTGCCACATGGATATGTATAATAGAAACTCTGGTTCTTTCTGTGGCAGGTTGTATGCTTACGCGCCCGGGACTTGAGCTTCTGGGCACTCCCTCTGACATAATCGAGGACTCGGTCACCTACCTGCTCTTTAACTTCTCAACCTGTGCAGCCCCCATATTTTACAATATGGTTTCAAACTTCATGCGATCACTTGGAGACAGCAAAACCCCTCTCTATGCGCTGATAATATCCTCACTTACAAACATCGTACTCGACCTTGTTTTTGTTCTTGTATTTCATATGGGGGTTGCGGGCGTCGCCCTTGCGACAGCGATTGCCCAGGCTCTCTCTGCGGTTTTTTGCTATATCCGCATATATATCCACTTTCGCGAAGTGCTTCCGAAAAAAAATGAGTGGTCCCCTGATAGAAATATATTTAAAAATGTACTTAGAATAGGCATCCCGATGTCGGTACAAAACATACTTGTCTCATTTGGCATGATGTCGATACAGGGTATAATCAATGGTTTTGGCACTAACGTTGTTGCAGGCTATACCGCTGCCAACAAGGTTGATCAGATAGCTCTCCAGTTTATGATGGCAATCGGCACCGCAATGAGCACCTATGCCGGACAAAACTACGGAGCAAAACTCTCCGGACGTATCTTCTCCGGCATACGCTCGGCTCTGCTCATGTCTGCCGTCTCCGCCACCATCCTCACAAGCATCATACTGTTCCTTGGGCGCTTTATTGTACTGCTGTTTATGGAAGCAGCCGAAACCGAGGTTATCTCGATTGCGACCGGCTATCTCTCCACAGTTTCGATATTCTATCTGCTTTGCAGCGTGACATATGTCTATTCAAATACTCTGCGAGGCATGGGTCTTGTAGTTATCCCGACAGGCTCAAGTTTCCTTGAGCTCGGTGCAAAAATTCTCGGAGCAGGTATTCTTTCTTCTATATTTGGATATAGGGGCATATGGTTTGCCTGGCCGATCTCATGGCTCTTCTCGTCAGTGCTGCTTATAGTGTATTTCCACGTTTTCGCAGCAAAAAAACTGAAAAGCCTTCCTGCAGAGGGCACATCCCTCCCTCCCGACAATCTTTAACTTTGCGCCCTAATGCAAAAACCCTCTCCCGACCGTTTATATTCGGCTCGGAGAGGGTTTCGTTTTTATTTTATTGGATGATATTAAACAATACCGCTGATGCGGACTATCTCAACACCCTTGGCCTCCCAAGCGTCGAGAATCTGATTAAAGCCAAGAGAATCGCTCGCCATATGACCGGCAATGATGATGTTCGACTTACCGTGCTTCTTCATTCCCTCAATAACTTCGGCAGTTGCGTGCATACCCACAAATGTGCCAATCCCTGCATTGGAGCACGCTATGTACTCGTCGAGCGACGGAGCACCTACTCCGTACATCTCAACATATATCTTCCCCGCGAAGCTGTCCTTCGAGCCTACCCATACCTCAGGCTGCTGTCCCTCGAGAGCTTCCTTATACTCACGAATGGTCATAAGCTCATCAATTACATCCTGCACCGTGCAGCGAGGATTGCGCTCCATGAGAGCATCCATCTTCTTCTGCGTATAGCGCTCTGCCAGCATATCTGCCGGGGTGTGGAAGGCAACGTCGCTTATATCAAGCAGCTTTGCCACATCACGCATCTGTGTGCGGTTACGTGAGTGCATCGTCTGCTTTCTCTTTGTGCTGTTTGCATACGCAAGCTTCTGCGCCTCGTTTATCGGAACGCCACACTCCATCAGCTTCTTCATATGGTCACGACCGAAAAGCTCGCCCGTGTTAGCATTTATAATACCTGCTGGATGGTGCTGCGCCACGCAGTCGAACCCAAGCTGCTTTGCAAGCATAAGCATTGTCGTGTCCATATCGATACCCGCAAGTATCTTCTTTACTTCTTTGCCGTTGTCATAGACTATACCGGAGTCCTCCGACATTGTCTCAAGCCCGACAAGGTCAAGCACTGTCTGGTACATTTCTTTTACTGTCATTTTGCATTCATCCTTTCTTTTTGGAGAGCAAACACGACCTGCCCGGGACCTGTCCCGTTATGACCTTGCCGCCCCTTTATCTCTGTGCCAGATATTGCACAGATGTCTATGTACGTATTATATACCGGCACGCATGAAAATTCAAGCAGTATAAAAAATTTTTGCAGAGTTAATAAAAAATTTTTCCCATTTCAGGGGATTTTCCCATATTTCAGAGCTGTTCTGGCATTGTTTCAAGCTGATTTTGCAGGATTGAAAATATTAAAATGCAAAAATTATATGTTTTATCCTTCATCCTTGCCAGATGACTGCTCCTCACTCTCATCTTCTTCAACCTTGGACGTCGTGCCTGGGCTTCTTTTTTTTTCAAGGTTTTTATACATCTTCTCACGCAGAAGAGTGTACAAAACAGAGCACAACGGGATAAAAAACAACATTCCCGCCACCCCAAACAGACTGCCTCCAAGAGTTACCGCCACAAGCACCCAAATCGACGGGAGCCCTACCCTTCCTCCAACGACATGCGGATATATCAGATTACCCTCGATTTGCTGGAGAACAAGAAACAGCACCACAAACCATACCGCTGTCATCGGATCCACCATCAGTATCAGAAATGCTCCGAATATACATCCTATAAACGCACCAAAAATCGGGATAAGAGCCATAAATGCTATAACTATGCTTATTATCAGTGCATATGGCATTTTGAGTATACTCATCGCTATAAAAAACATAGTTCCAAGTATTACTGCCTCCAAACACTGTCCAGCAATAAATTTTGAAAATGTCCTATGCGTGAGCGAAGCAATATACACCGTCCTATTGACTACCTTTTCCGGGAAAAAAGCAGACATCAGCTTCACTATCTGCCCTCCTATCTTCTCCTTGGAGAACAGAAGATACATCGCAAATATTATCCCAATTACAACGCCCACAAGGCTCTGCATCACCGAGATCACTGCTGTTGCTGTCAACGTAAATATATTTCCTATGCTTCCAATACCGCTTTTCAGATAATTGAATATTGTTTCCCCTATCTGTTCCCACCGTATCTCGAGCTGCGATATCCATTCCTGCATAGCGGGCCATTTGATGTTGAGCGAATCGACATAGCCCTGCACCCTGTCGAGAAAGCTGCTTATGGTAATGGCAAGGCTCTCAAACGTGCTTACAAGCTCTGGTATTATAAGAATCAGCGATATGGCAATTATCCCAGCCCCACACACCAGTGTAACCAGCATACTTATCGGCCGTTTCAGCTTCACAAGCCGCCCTCTGCCAAGCTTTGAAAGTGGTCTGTCAATAAGTCTCTCTATCGCGTTCATTGGTATTCCCATCGCAAAAGCAAGGCATCCTCCAAGTATGAATGGAAATATTATTTTTAGAACCGTAAGAGCAATATTATATGCCCACCCCAAATTTTTCATCAAAGTATAGATAATTACCGCATATGTTATCAAAAGTACGATCCTTTTTGTGCTTTTGCTGATTTTTATCATAAGCTATCACTCCACCACTTGCATATTGGGATAGATTTCTTTTAATTTTTCGTCATCAAAATGTTCGTCCAGATATACCTCAAAGGAGTTGCTGGCCTCTATTCCTTCCCTCCTGTCAGTCTGCCTCGCTACCGCCGCAGCCGACATCACCGTATTAAATAACATAAACACCACAAGCGCCCAGGTGAGAGGCTTTCCAATTTTGTTCGGTATCCTTTCAATGGCACCCGAAATTCGTGGAAAGGTATCCTTCAGCCACAACAAAGCCAAAAATCCCCAGAAAATAGAATACAACAGATTAACTCTTCCGTTCAGATTAAATCTCATATAACTATATTCCCATGATACAGTGCCAAACACCATTTCCTGAAACCAGCTGCACAGATACTCAAACGCTCCCCCCAGCAGTATTCCGCCAAGAAATATCCACAGATCACGCTGGTTACGCAGCCAGTATAGCCCCAGTGTTATCGCAAGAGCTCCAAATCCATACACAAGATTGAACGGTCCATAAACAAGCCCAGTCCTGCTTTCCAGCCTGTGCTGAGTTGCAAGGCAGAAAAGCACCTCAATCACAACTCCCAAAAAACTTCCAATAAAAAATACCCAGAAAAGCTTATAGAAATTTAAACCCTCAGCAAATGACGCTCCACTTTTACTTTCACGCTCTGAACCTCTTCGCTTTTTTCCCCTTGTCCTGCCGTCTTTTTCAGGCATTATATCCTCTTTTCCGCAGAAAATACCCGCAGCTTCTACCCAATCACGCCACAGCTTCTGCCCTAATATACGTCTTTTAATTTGAGTATATCATATCCTTATAAGGATTTCACCCAGAAGCTAATACAATTAGATTAAATTTTAATTAAGATAGGGCAACATTTTTCTTTCATAGGTTATCTAAAGCATAAAAAACCTCCCCCGCGAGCGGGGGAGGGAAAGCATCTATTCTTTTTCGCCCTTTCCAGCTGTTACTTTATTAAGGACGGTTATTGATATCATTATCGCCGCGATAACTATGAAGATTCCAACCATTCCCTTGAGCATTATCGGCAGCGTCTCCAAAAAAAGCTCTACGTTCATCTGTCAGTTCCTTTCTAAAACGCATTTTGCCCCAACCGGTCAACCCAGGAAGTTGAGAAGCAGCCCTCCTGCTATTACTGAGGCTATCTGTCCGGAAACATTCGCACCAGCAGCATGCATAAGCAAGAAGTTATGCGGATCCTCCGCAAGACCCAGCTTATGTACAACGCGGGAGGACATCGGAAATGCCGAGATACCAGCAGCGCCTATCATTGGGTTTATCTTCTTCTTGGAGAAGATGTTTATAACCTTACCAAAGATCACACCACCTGCAGTATCAACTATAAACGCTACAAGCCCAAGACCAAGGATAAGCAGTGTCTGTGGATTGAGAAATGCATCTGCCTGCATCCTTGCCGCAACTGTTATGCCAAGGAAGAGCGTTATAAGGTTTGCCAGCACCTTCTGCGCCGTTTCAGAGAGCGAACCAAGCACTCCACATTCACGTATCAGGTTTCCAAACATAAGGAAGCCAACCAGCGCCACAGAGCGCGGAGCCACAACGCCCGCAATGATTGTAACTATTATTGGGAAAAGTATCCTTGTTGTTTTTGATACGTTCCTCTGCTCGTACGGCATACGGATGAGCCGCTCCTTTTTGGTGGTAAGCAGCTTTATTACCGGCGGCTGAACAATCGGGACAAGCGCCATATAAGAATATGCCGCAACGATTATAGCACCGATATAGTTTGACTGTAGGAAGTTTGCCACAAAGATAGATGTAGGACCATCTGCCGCGCCGATTATCGCTATCGATGCCGCGTCCTTGATGTCAAACCCGAAAAGTGCTGCCATGCACAGGGTAAAGAAAATACCAAACTGGGCAGCCGCTCCAAAGAGCATAAGCTTCGGGTTAGAAAGCAGTGGACCGAAATCTATCATCGCACCTATTCCGATGAACAGCAATAGCGGGAAAAGCTCGTTTGCGATACCAGAGTCGAAAAGTAGGCTGATAACACCTATTTCCTCCACCCCATCTATCACCTGCGTAACCGCACCAGACATCGGCAGGTTTACCAAAATCGCTCCAAATCCCATCGGCAACAGCAGCGTAGGCTCCATATCCTTTTTGATTGCAAGGTAGATAAGAAGCCCGCCTATGACCCACATCACCACTTGCTGCCACTGGAGATTCAGTAAGTTTGAATATACCGCTTCCATTTTCAAATCCTTTCTGCCGTACCGGCATTTTTAGAAGATAGAGACAGTGAGGAACAGAGTGGACATGAGTGAAGCAACAAGCGAAACAACTGTTATCTGCGTGTTTATCGACGGTCCCGCAGTATCCTTAAACGGGTCGCCGACTGTATCACCGACAACTGCCGATTTGTGGGCCTCTGAACCCTTGCCGCCTTCATTTCCGGCCTCGACATATTTCTTCGAGTTGTCCCAGAGTCCTCCGGCGTTGGACATAAACAGCGACAGCAGCAGACCGCTAACTATGTTTCCAACGAGGAAACCGCCAACTGCCGAAACACCGCCTATAAAACCAACCACCAGTGTTGCAAATATCGCAACAAGCCCGGCCGGTATAAGCTCTTTCAGCGCACCCTTTGTGGCAATGTCTATGCATTTCTCGTATTCAGGCTCTACGCCCTCCTTGCCCTCTTTCAGACCCTTTATCTCCTTGAACTGGCGATGGATCTCCGCAACCATGCGCTGCGCGTTTCTGTCAACACCGAGCATCAGCATTGCCGAGAAAACTGCCGGTATCGCAGCACCTACCAGCATTCCAAAGAACACTGTCGGGTTCATAATATCAAATCCAGTAAGCAGTTCCTTGCCAAGCTCGACTGCCGCGGCATTTACCTCGCTCATATATGCGCCAAGCATACTGATAACCGTAAGACCGGCAGCGCCGATGGCAAAGCCCTTAGTTACTGCCTTAACCGTATTTCCTGCGCTGTCAAGCTCGTCGGTAATCCTGAGTACATCGTCCCCAAGCTCACCCATTTCCGCAAGCCCACGCGCGTTATCAACGATAGGTCCGTAAGCATCGTTGCTTATTATCATTCCGACTATCGACAGCATTCCTACCGCTGCCATCGATATTCCGAACATTGCATATCCTTCACCAAGTCCGTCACACAAATTATACGCTACAAGTGCAGATATTGCAATACCTATCATTGCAGGGAGACATGAAATAAAGCCATAGGAAACACCAGAAAGTATCGTAAATGCCGGACCTGAACGCGAAGCTCTTGCAACATTTTTAACTATAGGTTTTGTATCGTCTGTAAAATAATCTGTTGCAATACCTATTATGACTCCAACTACCAGACCAACAGCTGACGCTCCCCATATCTCCCAACGGAACCCTTCAAATATGGCGGTTGCAGCCGCAGTAAGTATAACGAACACCGCTGTTGTAACATATGTAGAAGAGTTGAGCGCTCTTGTCGGGTTTCCGTTTTTACCTATCTTTGCTGTGGCAATGCCTATGACCGACGACAGGAGACCAAGCGCCGCATAACAAAGCACCATTGCCGTATTTATAGCGCCGTCAGTCGCCTGATCGAGCGAAACTGCCATAACAAGTGCCGCCGTCATCGAGGCAACATTTGAATCGAACAGATCCGCTCCCATGCCCGCAACATCGCCCACGTTATCTCCAACATTGTCCGCGATAACCGCAGGGTTTCTCGGATCGTCCTCGGGTATTCCCAGCTCAACCTTACCCACAAGGTCTGCGCTCACGTCCGCCGTTTTTGTGAATATGCCGCCACCGGCCTTTGCAAACAGGGCAAGCGAACTTGCTCCAAACGAGAAGCCAAGAAGAGCCGTTGTGTCGTTTGTAAACAGCATCACTGCCACAACTCCGAGAAGGCTCGATCCAACAACCGCAAGCCCCATCACCGCGCCGCCGCGGAAGCCTACCAGAAACGCGGGCTTTATACCTTCCTTTGCCGCTTCCGCAGCCTTTCGGTTGGCTATCGTCGCCGCAAAAATGCCGAGCTTTCCAGCTATCGCGGAGAAGATGGTTCCCGCAACATATGCGATAACCATTATGATATTGTCGATCACGTTGCCGCTCCACACGGGCGCCGGCAACAGCAGGAATATTATTATGGCTGCCACAAGGGCAAATTTCGCAAGGACAGTATACTCCTTGCGCATAAACGTGTTAGCACCGGTTTTTATAAGTGCGCTGACCTTTTCAATCTTCTGATTGGAGGCCTTCTGGCTCTTTACCCAGGCGCAGAGATACGCCGCAAAGCAAAACGCCAGTAGCACCGTGAAAAACGATGCAATGTAGAAAACTGTTAGAGTTGGCTGCATGAGTTTTCCTCCCACTAATATTTTTGCGCCGGCTTATAATCAACATCCGCCGCACGCTCGCCTTTGATAATAGCATTTATCCGCAAAGTATTTTACAGCTTTCGCCGTAGGTTAACGACCTCTTAACATCTCCCCTCCCAATCTTTGCAGTTTTTTTATAATTTTCGCGCTTCTGCTATGATATCATATCTTCGTAACCTGTAAGGAGGTCAATAATGTACTCGCAATCTGAAAACAAGCTATTTTCTTTTTCTCTACGTGACACTTTGGTATCTTTTGGTATATTATTTGCTGCAACAGCACTCTGCGCCATTCTTCGCCTTTTTGATACCAGCAACGACTATGTTTCCATGCTTTTCATACTGTCAGTCTTTCTGATATCCAGATATACAAACGGATATTTTTATGGTGGTGTTGCTTCTCTTGTAAGCGTGCTAATGGTAAACTATATCTTTACATATCCATATATGGAATTCAACTTTACCCTGGCGGGATATCCTCTCACTATCCTGTGCGCGCTTGCCGTATCGATAATAACGAGTACGCTAACCACTCAGATAAAGCAGCAGGAAAGGATACGCTCCGAAGCAGAGCGCGAGAAGATGCGTGGAAACCTTCTTCGTGCCGTCTCGCACGATCTTCGCACCCCACTCACCTCCATCCTTGGGGCAATCTCGGTGGTAACTGAAAACGATGATATGCTCTCCTCAGAAGAACGAAAAAAGCTGCTCTCTGGCGCAAAGGACGATGCACAGTGGCTCATACGCATGGTCGAAAATCTGCTCACAATCACCCGCATAGACAGGGACCGAACAACCCAGATAACAAAGGAACATGAGCTTGCAGAGGAACTCGTGGCCGAATCTATTGCAAAATTTCAGAAGCGTTTTCCAGACCAGCAGGTCTCGGTCTCTGTCCCGGAGGAGCCTCTCGAGGTACCAATGGATGCCATCCTGATACAGCAGGTTCTCATAAACCTTCTTGAAAATTCTGTTATCCACTCGAACCGTCCCGTTGATATCTCGCTTTCTGTTGAAACCCGCGACAATTTTGCGGTATTTACCGTCAGCGATAACGGTCAGGGCATACCTGAAAACATACTTCCGCACATATTCGACGGGTACCTGTCCTTCAATAATCACGAGAGCAATGCCGATACAAAGCGGAATATGGGGATCGGTCTGTCGGTCTGCAACACAATAATAAGAGCTCACAGCGGCAGCATGACCGCCGCAAACGCCCCTTCTGGAGGCGCGATATTTACATTCAGCTTACCACTTTAAGAGGAGGTAACCACATGAACGACGCCTATAGGGTCCTCGTAGTCGAGGACGAGACAAATATTGCAAGCTTCATCACTGCTGTTTTAAAGTCAAATGGATATGACGTTCTGCGTGCAAGCAATGGCAGCGAAGCATTTATAATGATATCATCTGGATGTCCTGACATAGTGATACTTGACCTCGGGCTTCCCGATATCGATGGTCAGAAGATAATCAAAACCGTGCGCACATGGTCACAGATACCAATCATTGTCGTCACGGCTCGCACCCGCGAGAGGGACAAGATCGCCGCACTCGACCTCGGCGCCGACGACTATATCACAAAGCCCTTCGGCACCGGTGAACTTCTGGCAAGAATCCGCACCTCGCTGCGCCACGCAAGCCAGCAGGTATCCGCTCCGGCAAATATGCAAAACGGAGCCTTTTCTGTGGGTGGGCTTGTCATCGATTACGGAAAGCACCGTGTTTTTCTAGACGGGAACGACTGCCATGTTACACAAAACGAGTTTAAAATACTTTCACTGCTCTCACGGCACGCCGGCAGAGTGCTCACCTATGATTACATTATAAAAAACATCTGGGGACAAAATCCCGGCGGCAGCAACCAGGTGCTTCGCGTACATATGGCAAACATCAGGCGCAAGATCGAAAAAAATCCGGCAAATCCGCAGTATATATTTACCGAAATGGGCGTTGGCTACCGCATGGCAGAAAACGACTGATTTCATACCACGCGAAAGCTTGTATCAGGACAATATTTGTGGTATAATTAGATAAAATTGGTATTTTAGTAAAACAAATGCTGTGTTCCAGCGCTTTTGCCGGTACAGGCTCCTGTTATCCGCGCAAAGCCCACACAGCCTTGAGGGAGGCTTCCGAACGGTATGAGCATTGAACTGTCTGAATTTATGTCGCAGCTCTTTACAAACCCGATGCTGGTTATCTCGGCACTGCTTACCCTCGGGGTAATACTCGTCAACGGGTGGACCGACGCTCCAAACGCCATTGCTACCTGCGTCTCTACCCGTGCAATGACTGCCTCCTCAGCCATCATCATGGCCGCTATCTTTA
>CALXAZ010000125.1 GCA_944386395.1 uncultured Clostridia bacterium | reverse complement strand
GGTGAGATGTGAGGCGGGCGGGGGTGGATATATGGACGAGGAATGTCCGCATAGAAGAATGGAAAAGCGGATAGTTTGACAGATAATGCAAAAAAGGTTAGAGCCCATTATCAGATAGCGTTAAAGCTGCCTGATAGTGGGCACTTTCTGTGAATTGATACAGTTGTAACGCTTACCTGCCGGAGAGCATGTAGATCCATATTAGTTGAAATCTCAGTGATATCGGTTGCAACAAGAAAATTTAGAAGAATACAATATATGTTGACTGGGCGCTTGCTTCTACCTCGAATACAACAGATTAGTCCAATTTTACGGTGGCTTCGCGGGAACACCAGGATCTCATCTGACCAATAACAACCCGGATGTCGGAGGAAAGGCGCATAGACTTCCCTCTCTATCGTAAAGCTTGCCTATTATATTTTTATGTACGCAGGTTGAAAAAGGAAGAGAGGGTAGGCGTAAGAGTTTTATTTTACATAGATTTTACAAAGAGCCACATATGAACTTTACCTTTTACATATAGAATTTAAAATGTAAAAGGATAAGCAGGAAGAAACAAAATTTGGGAGGTGGGATGAAATATGGATATATTTAACGTGTTAACCCTTGTTGGAGGGCTGGCACTGTTCCTCTTCGGAATGAACGTCATGGGAGAATCTCTCGAGAGACGTGCCGGCAGCAAGCTGAAAAGCATACTGGAACGGCTTACAGCTAACCCGTTGAAAGGTTTTTTGCTTGGTCTGGGCGTAACAGCGGTGATACAGTCTTCCTCGGCAAGCACGGTCATGGTAGTTGGTTTTGTCAACTCCGGAATAATGCAGCTCAGTCAGGCAATAGGAATAATAATGGGCGCAAATGTTGGCACTACGATGACTGCATGGCTGATAAGCCTTACCGGAATAGAGGGAGAGGGTCTGTTTATCAACCTGTTAAAGCCATCCTCCTTCTCGCCGGTGCTTGCAGCGATAGGTATCGTGATGTATATGTTCTCCAAAAAGGAAAAGAGCAAGGATACTGGGTGTATTTTCCTGGGGTTTGCGGTGCTTATGTCAGGTATGGAGGCAATGTCTGCCGCTGTGGCGCCACTAAAGGACGTCCCAGAATTTACCAATATACTTCTCATGTTTTCCAATCCGCTGCTAGGTGTATTGGTAGGCGCGGTACTTACAGGCATAATTCAATCGTCATCTGCGTCGGTAGGTATACTTCAAGCCCTCAGCTCGACTGGAGCCGTTACCTATGGAAGCGCAATTCCGATCATTATGGGACAGAATATAGGTACCTGTGTTACTGCTGTGCTGTCATCTGTGGGAACAAACAAGAACGCACGCAGGGTTGCAGCAGTGCATCTGTATTTTAATATCATAGGCACAGTGTTTTTCCTTATACTTTTCTATATTGCAAAGATATTTATAAGTGATGCGTTTATCACTCTGCCAATAGATGAGGTTGGCATAGCTATGGTGCACACTATATTTAATGTTGTGTCAACAGCTCTTATGCTTCCATTTACAAAGGGACTTGAAAAGCTTGCATATATGACGATCAAGGATACCGGAGAGGGAGAAGTGTTTCAGATGCTGGATGAAAGGCTTTTCTCAAGCCCGGCGGTTGCTGTTGAACAGAGCAAAAAGCTAACCGAAAATATGGCAGAAATTGCTAGAGATTCGCTCATCACCTCTATCCGCCTGATAGATAAGTATAGCGATGCAGAGGTACGTGATGTTGCTAAAAAGGAGGATGAGGTGGATCTATATGAGGACAAGATAGGTACCTATCTTGTGAAACTTTCCAGCCATAGTATGTCTGTTCAGGATAGCCATGAGGTGTCCAAACTGTTGCATTGCATAGGTGATTTTGAGCGCATAAGCGATCATGCGATGAACATAGTAAAAACAGCCGAAGAGATAAACGACAAGAAAGTTGTATTTTCGAAAGAAGCGCAGCATGAGCTGGCAGTTATGCAGAATGCTGTGACAGATATAGTCCGGCTTTCGGTAGACGTATTTGAAAGAAACGATATTGAGCTTGCAAAGAAAGTGGAGCCACTTGAGCAAGTGGTGGATATGCTGAAGGATCAGCTTAAAAGCCGTCATATTGAAAGGCTTACCAGGGGGGAATGTACTACAGAGATGGGATTTATTTTCTCTGACCTCATTACAAACTATGAGAGGGTGGCAGACCACTGCTCAAATATTGCCGCATGTATCATTCAGATACAGGAGGACGCGCTTCAGGTGCATGAGTATACGCATGGCATAAAAGAGGTGGGAAACGCTGAATTTCAGAAAGTATTTGAGGATTATAAAAAGGAATATGTACTTTGACCTTGTAAAAAACAGGAGTAAAATCTATACTTATAGCGGGTGATGGTATGATATATATCGTTGAGGATGACATAAATATTAGGCAGATGGAAAGCTATGCGCTTAAAAACAGCGGATATGACACTGCTGAGTTTTCTGATGGGGCATCATTTTTCAGTGGGCTTGAGAAGGATGGAATACCCGATCTTGTACTGCTCGATCTGATGTTGCCGGGGGAAGATGGTCTGAGTATAATGCAAAAGCTGCGTTCAGACCGCAGGACTAAGCGTATGCCCGTTATAATGGTGACAGCAAAGGCAAGTGAGCTTGATGCAGTGAAGGGGCTTGATAGTGGAGCAGACGATTATATTACCAAGCCCTTTGGAATAATGGAGCTCATTTCGCGGGTAAAGGCAGTACTTAGGCGGACAGAGGTCGAGAAAAGCAGCGTGTACAGCTATGAAAACATAGTGCTGGATGATGAAAAGCATGTAGTCACAGTCGGAGGGGTGGAGCGGGAGCTCACCTATAAGGAGTATGAGCTGCTCAAATATCTGCTCGTAAATCTGGGGATAGTTCTTACGCGGGAAAAAATTATGGATAACGTGTGGGGGACAGGTTACGAGGGGGAGAGCCGCACGGTAGATATGCACATAAAAACATTGAGACAGAAGTTGGGTGAAAGCGGAAGCGCAATAAAAACGGTGCGGAATGTAGGATATAAGATAGGCTGAGGAGGTACATTTCATGGAGGCAAAAATAAATTCCCGCCTTCTGTTGATAGGTATCCTTTCGATGATCCTTACAATGCTGCTGTCGACGTTTGCTTTTCACGCGGCGTTTTCCAAGCAGTCAAAGAAAGACATTCAAGTTACAGCGAATATACTTTCACAGAGCTATAGGTATATAGATAAGCTCGAGGATTTTGAAAGTTTTGCCGGGGATGGGCTCAGGATAACCGCTGTAGGGACTAACGGAGAGATATTGTTCGATAGCGAGGTTGATGGTAAGCTTGAAAATCATATGACCCGTCCAGAGATAATCTCTGCAATGCAAAATGGAACGGGAGAGGATATCCGTACATCGACAACAATGGGGTATAATACATACTATTATGCAGTGAAGCTTGATGACGGAAATATTCTAAGGGT
>CALXAZ010000124.1 GCA_944386395.1 uncultured Clostridia bacterium | reverse complement strand
GGGAGCGGCTGGAGGACGCGAAACGGGAGTGCGCGGAACAGAAAGGCCCGGACAAGCCCGCCCCGCAGAAGAAGCCCCCGGAGCTGGGCGACTTATGAGCCGGAGCAAGAAATGGCGTCTGGAATGGTCGTTCTTCCTGGGCGAGAACGGCAGACGCCAGTATAACAAGCTCTGCAAGGGCTGCGTTCATCCCTGCAAGCAGAGTTTCCGGGCGGTGGTGGTGTCCTGCCCGCACTATCTTTCCCTCCGTTCCAAAAAGTGTGGAAATTAGGGTTCAAAACGAGCGAAGAAACCGCCTGTGTCGGCTTTTCTGTGTAGGGGCGTATGATTCCTGTGTGGGGCGGCAGGGCATTTCTGCACAGGGAAAACGTTGGTATTTCACCTTTTTCAAACAGAAAGGCTCGCCACCATCGGATGTTGTCCGGTGGCGGCGAGCCCCTTTTTATATTTTGATTCTTGGCTGAACTTTGTCCCGTTCTCTTTCCACAGCTTTCAATTTTACATTATTACGTAATTGGTTATACAAATCGATGTTTTCTTCAGACTCATATGAAAAAGTTACGCATAATGCATAAGATTGAGGCTGCTCTTGTTGAGCATATTTAAACCGCTCCTTGCCCGATATTAATATGTATATATATGGTTCATCATTACCAGGCCATAGGAGGTCAGCACCGCCCGTAGGACCCTTTTGCCAACGTCTCTGTTGCAGGGTTGATTTCTGTACAGTATCATAACCAGGGATAAAGTCTTTAATTTTGTATTTATCAGGAAACTTCTTAAAATCATCTTCTGTATCTGTACCAGCTTCTCTTTTGGCCTTATATTTGATTAGCGTATCCTCATCAATCCTACGAAAAATCTCCATCCACAAATTATTGGCTAAGTATTCTTTCCTGCTTATTCTTGTTACAGGGTTATATGCCAAACTAACAGTTATCGACTTTGCCGCTCGAACTTTGAGAAACTGTTTGGGGACAGGTATCTTATAAAGGTGAAAATCTCGTAACGGAAGTCTATCTTCTGCAAAAAGTGTAACATGGTTATCCGTAGAAGTAAGTATCTGTTCTGAAATTTTCCCATACCCGTATAAACGCATAAATCGATCATGTTTTGGATTATCTTTTCCAGTATAATTTGCGTCTTTCGACATTTCGCCCCAGGTTTGCATATCATTAGAGCACCTAGCCGAATTTGCAAGCATCGCTCGAATCAAATTTGCTGAAGGCCTTCCATCAATCTGAGTTTCCAAAATGCGTTCTAGCCGGGCAGCAATATGAGTAACATGTGGAGCAGCAAAGCTTGTTCCACAGTATCCTTTAAAAACTCGATCATTAGTATGGTTTAAAGTAGGTTCCATAAGTTTCTGATCTGTCTTTAGCCACCGGCTGGTTCCTCTCGCTATTTGTCGAAGTGAGAAATTTCCTCCGTAATCCACAAAATCAGGTTTAATGGATTTGTTGACACCTTTTCCGATTCTTGTAAATACCGAGGGATAGTCCTTCAATCCTACAGAAATGGGACCAATTCCAGTACTCCGTAAAACTGCTGGTTCAGAAAAACGTGATATTGATCCAACAGTAACACTAAGAGCGGAAGTAGCTGGGTCAATTAGACGATGTTCTTGAGCAAATAGTTGATCGCGAACTTTTTCCATCGCTTCTTTTCGGGATTCAAATTCTGGTATTTCAGGATCGGAAACATTTCCGGCACTCACAATAATTACAATATCCAACTCACGTGCTAGGTCATCCAGCATGCTTGCCCAACTCAATTGGCGTCCACCATTATATATGCTGCCTACATCGCCCGCTGAAAGGTTAAAGATGCGACATCCATATGTTTTATAAAAATATACAATAGCATCTTTAACAAGTTTTTCAGGACGAACATCTTCTCGGAAACAGGGATCACCATCTTCATCATGCATAATTTTAGCACTACAGATTCGTACTAAAGGTGTATAAATCCTGTTTTCGTCGGGGGTGGAAAAGTCACCATATACTACAATGCCAGCGACACCAGTTCCATGACCGTTCATATCTGCTGTTGCGTGTTCCGTAGTATCAAAATCTTCTTCTGCAACGACTACAGATTTAAGCAAAGGATTTCCTGTAAAAACACCAGAATCCAGAACAGTAGCAAGTGGTGCCGTTTTGTCAAGTGTATCATTCACAATAGGAACATAATCATATTGATAAAGTTCGTGGGGTTCTTGGGTAACAATCTCTGCTGGCAATTCAATTGAGGATATAATATCCATGTTAAGTAGTGCGTTTAAAGAAAACTCATTAACCTTGGCACGCCCCAGTAGCAAACCAGAGATTGCAAACAGATCACCTAACAATTGACTGCCTTGAGTTCCTAAAACGCTTTGGATTTGCCGCTCGGTCGGTAATATTTCCGAAGGATTGTTATTATACCAGACATCAATATTAACTATAAAAAATCCTATGTCTTTTGGATTTTCTTTTATAAAATTTTTAAGACGCGGTCCCATTCTATCTTCGGGAGTTAAACTTCGGACAGCATCTATACAGGAAAACAAATTACGGCGTTGTGCATGCGTTAAAAGGATTTCATCGGGTAAATCGTCTTCCCAAAGAGCGCGTTCGGCATTAAATTGGGCTATTGCCTCTTGATCCTCAAATTGCACTATCAATTTCGATTGATTTGATCCAGGTTCTGCCGTTTCTTCAACTAGAGACAACCTAAATTTATTAATTAGCAGTTCCAGAAGGTCACCCGATAAAGCTTCTCCAGATAGTTCCAACACCATCAGTTTATCTGTTTGAATTCCAATGTTCTTTCTGGAATCAAGAACATTTTTTGATGCTTGAGAGATTTCTTCTGATAGTTTTTGCCCATGCTGCTTTCTATCACGAACTGGAGGTTTTGGGGCTGCAGGGTTAGGCCGACCGCGGTAGGTAGAGACGGTCTCTTGACGCTCAATTTGAATATGATCATAATTTGCCATCTCATAACCCCCTTAGTTAATATTGGCTTCTTCTCAAAGAAACTAATTTCTTTTGTTTTTCGACTGCAAATTCAATGTCTTTTTTGCTATATGTTCGTTTCCCATTAAGGATGCACCCTCGCATTATTGTTTTACAAATATTTTCGACATCCGCATAAGAAAACGAATTGGTTGCATTCAAAAAGGACTCGCATACATGCGCTGGCCCATTAAATTGTTTTAGCCGCAAAATAAAAAGGTTTAGCTTTTCTTCGTTTGACGGCAAATCAAATTTAATCGTATCATCAAATCTGCGCCATATTGCATAATCCAAGGACTGTTCAAAGTTTGTTGCAGCAATAATAATTGAGCGTCCCCTAAAGCAATCAATTTGCTGTAAAAAAGTATTGACCACTCGTTTGATTTCGCCGTGCTCACTTGTGTCGCTCCTACTTCTGCCTATCGCATCAAACTCATCAAACAATATCACGAAACTATCGCTTTTTGCCAGATCAAAAACTTTTCTAATATTACTAGCGGTTTCTCCCAAATACGACGATACTAATGCGTCAAATCTTACATACATTAATGGAATTCCAATTTCAGACGCAAGCACATTTGCGCACAATGTCTTTCCACAGCCAGGAGGGCCATAAAAAAGTAGTTTATTTATTGGTGCAACGCCGTTGCTAATTAAGATATCCCAATTCTGAAATTCTTTTATTACTTCCGACAGTTGAAGCATTTTTTCTTGTGGAAGAATAACATCATCAAAATATTTATCGGGATATATAATCTCAACTAGCCGCTCTTCTTTGCCTGATTTGGACAAATATGTGGGTTTCATTGTGGACATCGAGTGCCCAAAACTCTTCTGTGCACCGTTAAGAACCATTTCCAAGTCATCTGCTAAAATTGCATGGTTCTTTTTTCGCTCATCTGCAATAATCTCATGAGCGGTTTTCAAAAATAATTCTCTATCATTATTATTAAAGCTACTAAATAGCTTTTTCAACAAATCTGCCCTCGCCATGGTAGCGTCTCCTTTCCAAGTTGCAATCAGAATCGAATAAAGCAGTTAGTATTTACTGAGTTCCATTATGATCATTTCCTCGATACCATTCTTTTTGCAATATTCGAGAAGTCGCATTTTTGCCAGTACACTAGGCTCAGTACGTCCATTTTCCCATCGATTTATTGTGGAGAAACTCACATTTAGTTCTCTAGCAAACTGCTCTTGAGTATATTTTTTTTGCTTTCGGATAGATTTTAAAATTTCAGAAAAAGACATGTGAGTACACCTCCTTTACTGTAAATTATAGCATGTGCTATAGCAGGCGACAAGTATCAACGTAAATATTTACAACATATACTCCTTGCTTTTTTGAAGATTTTTGTGTGAGGGTAGTAATAAATCTACATTTCTATGGAGCATATCATATTCCTTTTCTTCCTGCTGTATTTTACGAAGTTCCGCTTGCAGGGCGGTCTTGCGGGCGTAAAGTCCGTCTAGTTTTTCTTTCAGCTTTTCGGCAGAAGGAAGTTTGGAGAGTCCAGCCTTCTTGATTTCCCTGGCCGCCGCCTCAAATAAGATGATGTCACTCTCAAACCCACGCAGGAATTTCTCCTTGTCCTTTGATGCCTTGTAGCGGTCATAGACGGGCTTCAGCTTTCGGTAGGTGTCGATCTGCTTTCTCAGGAGGGCAAGGTCGGCGATCCGCTGTTCCGTATCTCGTAGGCTCTCTCTAGTACGGATGGATGCGGCGGCAACGGCGTCGCACCGTTCCACCAATTCCTCATAGCTTCCGATGCCGTGTTCGGTGAGAAAGTTCATGGTGGCGGCTGCCCGTTTCAGATTCTCAATGGTCGCCCACCGCTGGTATCCGGCGCTCTGCTGAGCCTTGATATTGTTCTGAATGTCAATGAGCAGGCTGACCTTCCCGTTGCGCTGCCGGGGCTGTCTGGAGGGCC
>CALXAZ010000123.1 GCA_944386395.1 uncultured Clostridia bacterium | reverse complement strand
ATACTGTATTTTGATATCATCAGCAAAGACGGAAGCTACACGCTCACGATTAAAAATAATGTGCAGCACAAATGATGGTTTTAAGATAGCGGAAGAGGATCTAAAACTGAGAGGTCCTGGAGACTTTTTTGGCAACAGGCAACATGGTATTCCAAAGTTGAAGATAGCAGATTTAGCTACTGATTCTATTGCAATGGACCTTGCCACGGCAGAAGCTAACAGAATACTCAGCGCTGATCCGATACTTATAAAACCTGAAAATAGAAAGCTACGTAATGCAGTAATCCGTCTTTTTAGAAGAGGAACATCTAATTGAGGATGGATTGATTTTGCTATACAATATGTACCTATCAGAGTTTTGAGTATTGGTTTTTGTTTAAGCAGAAACAGACTGCATGTAGCTTTGTACGAGAATATACCCTCAGCTTTTTGAATACACTGAAATGTCATACCATAATTATATGACGGAAATATTCAATAAGATGGTGGTGGATAATGAGATACAGGAGACGGAAATATATAAATTTACGTATTTCGCCGTTTGTAAAATTTCTTGCAGTTATAATTGTTGTGTTATTATTTTTTAAAGGTTTTGCTCTTTTTTGCAGGAGGACTGCGAAAAATGTTGATGTTTCTGGCAAAGGGAACACTATTTTAGAGAGCATACTGTCCTCTGAATTTGAAGGCAGTAAAATATCTGTGCCTACATGGCAGGGTATTTTGCTTTCTCAGTCACCTTTTCTCAGCGAGGTCGAGGCTGAACCGGAAACAGACGAGTATACAGAGGAAATATCAGAGAGTATAGTAGCTAAAGAAGAAAATACCATGCCGGTTCTAGAGGTTGAAGCTGAACCTGAAGATGAAACCATATCTGAGGTTGAGCTTGACCCTAACATAAAGACAGTTACCATATCCCCCTCCTCCCCCGAGGGCTATGACTATGCGGAAGGTGTGTACATAAAAAACGATACAGACGAAGAAGTTGACGTTGCGGAATTGCTCTCTCAATCCCCTGATATTGAGCTTTCATCTGAGCCGGTTGTGCTTATAGTCCATACTCACGCAAGTGAAGCCTATTACCCCGAAGGAGAGGATATATATGAGCCTACAGATACAGACAGAACTGAAGACACAAATTATAATGTTGTTCGGGTGGGAGACAGGCTTGAAGAGGTGCTTAACGGGCATGGCATAGGTACTGTTCACATAAGGGAAATATTTGATTATCCATCATATTCGGGTTCGTATACACGCACTTTGACAGCTATTGAAGAGGCATTAGATAAATATCCTTCAATATCGGTGATAATTGACCTGCATAGAGATGCTATGATTTCTGCGGATGGATCTTCATACAGGACTATAACAGAAATCGATGGTGAAAATGCTGCTCAGTTGATGCTCGTTGTTGGTACAGATAAAGGAGGGCTGGAGCATCCGGACTGGAAAAGTAATCTTGTGCTTGCCACAAATTTTCAAAAGTATGCAGTAGAGAAATATCCATTGCTGTTCAGACCGATAAATCTCAGAAGCGAGAGGTTTAACCAACATACATCTCCGGGAGCGATGTTAATTGAAGTGGGGACGAGCGGAAACACATTAAAAGAAGCACTTTTTTCTGTTGAATTGCTTGGAGGGCTCTTATCAGGGTATTTTGAGACGCTTGAATAATACAAATTTCTATATACTATACAAAAAATTTTTTGAAAATTGTATGTATCGACAAAATTTTTCTTTCTGTTTTAAAGCACCCTCACACTCTTGTTTTTATACTTAAAATCATTTAAAATTATCTTGGATAGATTGATTTGCTTTTGTTTCAAAAACAAGGAGGAGTTTGGAAAATGGATAATATGCCTGTTGGTCCACTTAGTATCATCGCTATGCGCGGCTGTGAAGGATTTGTGCAGAAGGTCGACAGCTATATACGCGAGTGGCGTGGACACGACGACAGCTACATTGTTAAAGCCAGCTGCCCGAGATTCGGAGATGGTGAAGGAAAAGGCATGATAGACGAGACAGTCAGAGGTCACGACCTTTTCATTGTTTGTGATGTATTTAATTATGGCGTAACCTATAACATGTATGGCAAGGATGTTCCAATGAGCCCGGATGATCACTATCAAGATCTCAAGCGTATTATTGGAGCGGCTGCTGGGAAACAGCGTAGGACAACAGTTGTAATGCCGATGCTCTATGAAGGGCGCCAGCACAGACGCACTGCCCGTGAGTCGCTTGATTGTGCCGTTATGCTCCAGGAGCTTGTTGGGATGGGTGTTTCAAACATTATCACGTTTGATGCACATGATGCAAGGGTGCAAAACGCCATACCGTTCAGTGGGTTTGAGAGTATACAGCCATCTTATCAGATGATAAAAGCTCTCAAAAATACAGTCCCGGATGTACGGCTGGAAAATGATACAACAGTGATTGTTTCCACCGATGAAGGTGGTCTTGACAGATGTATGTATTATTCCTCCGTTATTGGTCTCGACCTTGGTATGTTCTATAAGCGCCGCGACTAT
>CALXAZ010000122.1 GCA_944386395.1 uncultured Clostridia bacterium | reverse complement strand
CTGTGTCATAAAAATCACCTGAAAATTTTTTAAATTGACTTTTTAGAAAACGGGAGTATAAACGAGAAAAAGCGAGAAAATAAAAGTTTGTTTAGAGATAAATTAAAATGTTGAAAAATCCTGTTGACATGTAATTTTTAGTGTGGTATAACATGTAATGCAGCACTGTGGGATACAGTTCTGCGCATCAAAACCGCAAGATCCCTGCGTGCCCCGTCGCAGTGCAGATAACGGCGGTAGCTACACAATTATAATAAATAATTGCGATAAAGTAAAGAACCGGAAGGGTTAATAATTTGAACGGAGGAAGTCCAATGTCCACCTATATGGCTAAAAAGGAAACCATGCAGCGCAACTGGTATGTCCTCGATGCCGCAGGCAAGCCGCTCGGTCATACAGCCGCACTTGCTGCAAGCATACTCAGAGGCAAGCACAGACCAGACTTTACACCGCATGTTGATTGCGGCGATTATGTTATTATCATCAATTCTGACAAAGCTGTACTTACCGGTAAAAAGCTCGACCAGAAGATATACTACCGTCATACCGGATGGGTTGGCGGCCTGAAAGAGGTTAAGTACAGAACTCTTATGCAGGATCGCTCGGATTTTGCAATGGAGCTTGCCGTTAAGGGAATGCTCCCGCACAACAGCCTCGGGGCTCTTGCACTTAAGCGCGTCCATATCTATAAGGGTGCAGAGCACAAGCACGCAGCCCAGAAGCCTGAGCTTTGGGCGCAGGACTAATGGGAGGTAGAATAGATGTATACAACTAAAAAGCCGTATTTTTATGGCACAGGTCGCAGAAAGTCCTCTGTTGCCCGTGTGCATATCTATCCAAATGGAACAGGAAAGATAACGATAAATAACCGCGATATCGATAATTATTTTGGTCTCGACACGCTTAAGCTAATCGTTCGCCAGCCACTTGCCCTTACCGATATGCTTGGCAAGGTTGACATTTCTGCCACGGTCACAGGCGGAGGTTTTACCGGTCAGGCAGGTGCTATCCGTCACGGCATAGCTCGTGGACTGCTCAAGTACAGCGAAGAGCTCCGCCCGGTACTAAAGAAGGCGGGATTCCTCACACGCGACCCGAGAATGAAAGAGCGTAAGAAGTACGGCCTCAAGGCTGCCCGTCGCGCTCCCCAGTTCTCCAAGCGCTGATTGGTCTTACAAACCGAAGGAAAAATGTTTCACCCCCCGGAAAATCTTGATTTTCCGGGGGTTTCTTATATCCAGGCGGCGGATAACCTTTGTCTGATTTTAGCAGGGTTTTACCAAACTAAGTACAGTTTATCTTTTCTTTTCTCATGGCATCTAGTACCTTTAAGACAGGTGGATACTCGCACATTTGTGTCGCAAGTATTTGACCAGATACAATGAAGGCAAAAAGAAGGGCATGAAGATGCGAAACAGAGAAGCAGCCCAAAGGAATGAATAAGCAAATATTTTGAGTCAGGGACGATCATGTAGAAGATATAGGATACTATCGTTCATGATCTGAAACTTTGCCTCAGGTGTCAACGCAGTTTAGAGCGACAATCCCATTTACAAGGGAGAAATGCGGTTATTTGCAAGGAAACATAGATCTTCGCCGCACTCTCTCCACCCCACACCTTCAATATACAGCCTAAACAATCCCCAAAAGAAGATATTGGGGTGAATTGTTTCAGAAAGAAATAGACAGTATGGGTAAAAAGTTGAGATGGAGAAAACGCGGTATGCATCTCTTTTTAAATAGTAACCGAACAATCATCATCCAAACGGCAGCATATCGGAAATGGTGTGCTATTTTGGGACCATTTTCAGAGGTAACAAAAAAGTATTGAAAAAGCCTTTGTTCCTGCCAATGGCTTTTCTGATGTACCTTAGAGCGTTCGCAGGGATGTGAGTTACGACCCTTGCCGTAGAAAAATCATAACAGCCTATATGATTGATATTCCTCGCAAATAATCACAATAAGACCCAGATGAGGTATTCTGCGCTCAATTTCCTGGGCGGTTGATAGGGCAACACCGATACGTTATGTAATAGAACCAATCCTGATTACGCCAATGAGATGTCGAGATTGTCTCTGTAAAAAATCCCAGCCGCGCGGGCGGCTGGGTACATAAATATTATTTTCCATAAATTTATCAGTTGCCACGCAGTTGTCAGGTTATTTGCTAAGAGATTTTAGCTTGTGAATATGAGATTTACGATACTCTGTTGGTAACATCTGCACGACATCCTTAAATGCTTGTGAAAATTTGCCCTGTGTTCGATAACCGACCTTATAAGCAATTTCAGCAATGGTGGAATCGGTTTCTCTAAGCAGTTTCATAGCCTCTCGAATGCGATATTCTTTCATATATGTGGCAATCGGTAGACCATATACGGTTTTGAACACTTCTTTTAAAGTTGATGTATTAATCAAATACTGTTTTGAGAGTTCTTCAATGGTAAATCGTTGGTCAAGATGCTCTGTTAGCTGACGGTGAATTTTTTTTACCAGTTCTGTCTGCTGGGAAAAATATTGAGTCAAGGCTCTCTGACCGGGCTGAAGATCCATGAGGTACATTAGCAATTCCTGCACTTTTAATTTCAGATATGGTTTACGCCGAACTGGATTTACAGAATATAAGGGAGTAAATATTCTATCTAATTCCGGGCAGGAGGAAATTGATACAGGATTGTCGAAACAAAAAGTATTTTTCATATTTTGAAGATCCATGCCTGCCTCTTGTAAAATGGCAGGATAATCTTTGGAAAGACGGGAAAGATCTATGGAAATTGAAATACCCTCTGCATATCCTAGAGGAAACATCATAGAGGAATCTGCACAGGATGTTGCACTGTGGACTGTCATATCACCAGCACCCAAATAAACCGCTGTACCTCCTTGCATATTCCAGCCAACCCGACCATTATGACAGTAAAACAGCTCCAAAATGGAGGAAGAAGCTACATGATGAAAGGTTACTTCGGGAGCCAAAAAAGTATTATATGATGCATCGATACCAGGATATACAGAATAAGATTCTATTAGTCCTTTTCCCTCTGTCTTTGCAAAAAACTGATCTGTCAAAAGAATGTTATCCTGCTCGGGAACAGAATTACGGATTACAGTCAGATCTCCCGCTGGAATATTCTGTAGTAATTTTTCTATGTGCAACTGTTTACTTTGATTCATTCCAGCCCTCCTTTTTATTTTTTTCAGATGGACAAGTAATCTCCACCATGTGTTCAATCATATGGTGGAGCAGTTGTGCCTGCTCAGTTGTTGATGCGGTATAATAGACCTCTTTTCCCTCACGACGGTTAACAATTAGTCCAGTGGTCTTTAATTGTTTAAGGTGATGAGAGACTGCTGGGCTGCTCATGTTTACCATCGCAGAGAGATTAATGACACACTCCTCACAATGACACAGTAACCAAAAGATGCGGATACGGCTCCCATCTCCCAATTGTTTAAAAACGTCTGCCACCGCTTGAAAATTTTCCACACTGGGCATATGCCTCAGCTCTTGTTCAATCGTTTGACCATGATTGTGTGGTAAAGGTATATCTGGCATAAAGTGACCCTCCTATCGGATTTATCATACCACAGATATAAGAGAATGCAAATTTATTCCTGGTGTGGTTCTGTTTTAGAATATATATTTATTGTTTGTTGAACAATTATTTTAACATGTTTTGGAAAAACATGTTAATTTTCCAAAGGTTTCAAATTTTTTATTACAGGTAAGATAGCTCACCGGATCCTTCCATTAAGAGGGGGTAAATATGTTCTACATTGTGTACAGATTAGAGGTGGTCATGCGCTGTAGAAAGGGAGGCTGTTTAAATCTGAGATAAAGCATTACCACCGCGCGATCAGCATATCTGGAAATGCAATTTATTCACTGACACAGTGCCGATACCAGTGGCAGTGGTCATAC
>CALXAZ010000121.1 GCA_944386395.1 uncultured Clostridia bacterium | reverse complement strand
ATATACAGGAATATGGTTTGCGGCGCCGGTGGGCTGGTTCCTTGGAATAATCCCACTTGCTGTCAGATATCACAGTGGAAGATGGAAGAAGCAGGCAGAGAGGGTAGACAGGGTAGAAGAGGAAGAGTGCGCTTAGCTCCTGGATGGAGATAAAGGCTAAAAGATATTTAGAGGTGGCAGCTCCGGTTATCCGGAGCTGTTTGACCGGAAAGGGATAATATGGGGACAGATGAATTTTACAGAAGGGTTTACAGGATGCTTTCTACAGAAACGCCAATAGCCGCCGACTGTGGAAAGCTGTGTCGCAGCAGATGTTGCCGTGGAGGCAGCGAGGATGGAATGATACTTTTTCCTGGCGAAGAAAGCATAAGTCGAACACAGGTTTTTCTGAGAGTAGGGCAGGGTGAGATGAGAGGGATAAATACCGGTTTTGCCGTGTGCAGAGGGAAATGCATACGTGCGCTGCGTCCACTTTCGTGCCGGATATTCCCATTTGCGCCAGAGCTGAGGGATGGACGGCTGGGCGTCCGGAAAGATCCGCGGGCAAAGAGGATATGCCCGCTTTTGACAGATGAAGCGGCAGAGTATATACAGCCAAGCTTTATCGATGCTATATTGAAAGCCTTTGAGCTATTAAGAGAGATACCGGAGATGGATGCGTTTCTCGAGCAGTATACGGCAATGATGGATGAGTATGAAAAATTCCTGTAAATTAAATTGTCATTGACAAATTAGTAAAAACGGTTTACAATAATGGTGGTAATTTAGAGGAAAGGAAGCCGGACATGAAGATTTGCCCAAAATGTAATACTGCTAACGCTGATACCGCTGTAATGTGCAAAGAATGCGGTGCGCATATTTCGGCAGAGGCAGAAACAGTCCGCTCCGCCATTGAAAAAATCGAGGAACAGGAACGCAAAAAAGCCGAAAAAATACGGCTGATGCACAAAATATTTGTTCCGATCGGAGCTGCGCTGTACCTGGCTGCCTATATTTTCAGTGTAGTCAACATCGGTTTTTATTTTTCGCTGTTAATCATAGCCATAATCGGCATATTTTTCGCCTGGCTCGGTATACACAAACCGGAAGCGCTGTTTAAACTCAACCATTTTACAACAATCGACAACCTGGACAGTGTAGAGCTAAGCGATTTCTACCTCTACTCCTCCAGGCTCGGCGGGATAATAATAATTGCAGGTCTATTTATACTTTTACTTTGGCTGGGATCTTTCGCAAACCAGGCATAATCGGGAGGATATATGAAAAGCATAAAACCAGGGCGCGGCCCATCCATGATGGGCGGCATAGCTTCGCTTTGCATGGTTGCATTCGGTCTTATCTGGACAGTTATAGTGGCAAGTTCAGGAATATGGATTATGGCTCTTTTTGGTGTGATATTTATCGTTATGGGGATTGTGCAGGCGGTGTATAATTTCAAAAACGCAACGAGCAAAAACCGCTTTTCTACATTTGATATAACAGAAGGAGACGAGGAGCCGGATCCTCTAGAGCAGAGATGGGGGGAGGATCAGGATGAGCAGCGGCAGACCTATGACGGCGAAAAGAACTATTGCCCATACTGCGGAACTAGACTTGAGGAGGACTTTGAATTTTGTCCAAAGTGTGGCAAAAGGTGCTGATAAGCCGGCAATGAGAAGCAATATGATCTTGCTGTCTTAAATAAGAATACAACTAAAAAGCCGGCGCAGCTATTGCTGCGCCGGCTTTTTACAAAGCTGTTATTTAAAATCTTACCAGCCGAGACCCTTGAGATACTTGCGGCTTATTTCAATTGCTTCCATAGATGTGCGGGCAACCGACTCGTCCTGCTCGACTACGACCCATTCGGCGCCGATTTCAACGCATGTTTCGAGTATCGGCGGGAAATACTGCATTCCACAGCCTATCGGGCGGAACTCAAAGTGACCCTCGGGCTTTACCTCTTCCTCTTCGGAGTCGATGCCAATAAGCTCGTACATCTTGCCAACTTCGCCTTCCTTGAAGTAGTCCTTGAGATGGACGACAGGGGCGCGTCCGGCATACTTCTTGAGGTATTCGACAGGGCTCTGACCCGCGACCTTTACCCAGCAGAGGTCGAGCTCTGTCTGGAGATGGTCGGGGGAGATGGTTGAATACATGTAATCGAGACCGAACTGACCGTTTGCAACCTTGACATACTCAAAGTCGTGGTTATGATAGAGGAGCGTCACGCCGCGGGCACGGCAGGCAGCACCTATGCGGTCGAATTCCTTAAGAGCAGGCTCGAAACCGGGAGTATTTGGACGCTTATCCTCGTCTATATAGGGGATAGCGATGTATTTGCAGCCAAGGTATGTGTAGGTATCGAGAACAGCCTCTATATCGGCCATCATCTCGACCAGTGGCACATGAGCGGATACGCAGACAAGACCAACTTCGTCGAGTATGCTCTTCACTTCTTCCTTTGTGAGGTCATATAGACCGGCGAGCTCAACGCCCTGATAACCCATGTCCTTGACGGCCTGCATGGTTCCCTTGAAATCCTTTTCCGCAAAGTCGCGGACAGAATATACCTGAAGTGCGACAGGAAGTGTTTTCATTGTTAAAATCTCCTTTTCTTATATATTGCAGAATACGCCTTTGCGCCAAGCTGCGCCAGCTGTTCTGTAATTTATTCACCAAGTTAATATTAACCAAAATCTTTGCTGTTGTCAATAGTGGCATAGGTATACAGGGGGGCGATAGATATTGCTAAAAGAGCTTTCGTGATATATAATCAAAAAAAGACAGTTAGGGGGTTGATTCTGACGGCAATACGTATACCAGGACAATTCTCTGACAGGATGGAGGAAAGACATGAGACATGTGCGAAGAATGGCAATGGAGGATCAAAGTGAGCGTAGGGAAGCTTTGATTGGGATACTCAGGGAGGAAGAGCTGCCTTTTGACCAGAGACTCAGAAAACAAGGTGAGCATTGGGTAGAAAATATAGTAATACCCTCCGGAAAAGAGGGAAAGCGCCTCGTGATAGGCGCACATTACGACAGTGTCGAGGGGAGCACAGGGGCAAATGACAATGCCGCAGGCGTAAGCATATTGATAAGACTTGCAAAGAAGCTACACGGGCGTGACAGTGGCATAGAAATAGTGTTTTTTGATAGAGAAGAGTATGCCGATCACGGAAGCGAGGCATATATAATTGATACAGGGATAGAAAATATCTCCGCTATGGTGAACCTGGATGTGTGCGGATATGGAAGCCGGATTGCCGTAGCGGACAAGGGGAACGCTGGAAATCCTGACTTTGGGAAGCTCATGGACAGGGCTGTGCTAGAAAAAAACCGTGTCACGCTGCTTGGATATCTGCCAAATGGGGACGATGTAATGTTTCAGAAGTATGGTATACCAAATATCTCTATTGCGGTGCTAAATGATGGAGATGTAAAGCTTTTTGAGGAGATATCGGAGATTATTCGGAGCGGACAGAAGCCGGACGAGGATCTGAACCGCAGATTTAATGAGCTTGAGATCATATCGACTATGCACCTTGGAGCAAAAGACAGTGTGGATACCGTTTCGCAGAAGAGTATGGATATGCTGCTTGAATATCTTATAGACGGACTTATATAGCTAATGTCTATTGTAAGAATAGCGGAATACTTATAAAACAGAAAACACACTCGAGGGACAATAGTCCTTTGAGTGTGTTTTACTATCTTGCAGTTAATGTCCCTCTTATGCTATATTACAAAGTAAATAAGGAGGTGAACAAGCATGAAAATATTATACGTTTCCGATTTGGATGGCACACTGCTTGGCAGTAATGAGAAAATCTCTGAATATACAATACAAACAATCAACAGTCTTATAGAAAGCGGCATAATTTTTTCGTATGCAACTGCTCGTTCCTTCCGAACCGCTCACAAGGTTACAAAAGGTTTGGATGCGAAATTCCCTTTGATTATTTATAACGGGGTCATGGTCGTCGATAATAAAGACGGTGCTTTTTTAATAAAAAATTTCTTTGGTCCAGAAATAAAAGATGTAATTGAGGATCTGATAAAAAACGATATATATCCTATTGTATATAGTTTTATAGAAGGAAAAGAAAAATTTTCATATATTGCAGATAAATGCACCACCGGAATGCAGGTATTTATTGATAGCAGAAAGAATGACAAAAGAGATCATCCAGTTATTTGCAAAAATGAATTGGTGAAAGGAGACACTTTTTATATAACCTGCATTGACACAAAGAAAAAGCTTGAACCATTCTATAAAAAGTACAATAACGTCTACCATTGTGTTTTTCAAGAAGATATATACACTAAATATCAATGGCTTGAAATTATGCCAAAAACTGCATCAAAAGCAAATGCGATAAGGCAGCTTAAAGCGCTCTTGGGATGTGAAAAGGTAATTGTTTTTGGGGATGGGAAAAATGATATTGATATGTTTAATATGGCAGATGAAGCATATGCCGTTTCTAATGCGGTCGATGAATTAAAGCAGGTTGCAACAGCAGTCATTGGCAGCAATGATAACGATGCTGTTGCTAAATGGTTGAGTAAATTCGCTAAAACGACAGAAAATTAGAATTGAGCTAAAACAAGAGTACATTTCTGTATATTATCATGCAGTGCGATAAAATAAAATGCAAGGTGCTATAAAAGCATCTTGCATTTTATTGTTTTAAGGTCACCGCCTATCCAGGGAAGAGGTGCTTAGCCTTTAAGTCACCTGATTATATTTCTGCTGGCAGCTGGCGAAAATATTATTTGGAAAGGAGTGGAGCGGTGTTGGGGCTCATTGAAATAGGAGAAGTGAAAAGACCGTTTGTTTCAGATATGTGTGAAAGAGATAGCCTTTATGCGGCAGTGGTAGCGGGGAAATATTCACATGCAGAGCTTGTGGGGGTGGATATTTCGGGACTAAAGCGCTTTCCGTCAGTGCGTGCGGTGGTAACAGGAGAGAAAGGGGGAGAAAGCCCATGGTCGTGCGCCGGGGGCAGGGTGCGATATGCAGGTGAGCCGATTGCGGTGGTATGTGCGCTGAGCCGGGAAGAGGCAGAGGCAGCGGCGAGATATGTAAGAGTACATTATTTGCCATTGGAAACTGTTTCCAGTATGGGAGAAGCTCTAGAAAGGTGTGCGGCAGGGACAAGCCGAGCAGATCTGGAAAAAAATATGGCGCTTAGGGCAGAGTTTGGCAAGAGAATATCGACAGATATGTTTGAAAGATGCGATGTATCCAAAGAAAAAACATATAGTTTTTTTCGGGAAGAGCAAAAAAGTTCAAAGCTTGTTCGTGTAAAATTCGGGGTGGACGGCAGGCTTACAGTGGTTACCGAGTCTGACGAAAAAGGGACAGCTAAAGCGATGGCAGAGAGTAGGCTGGGATATACAGACCTAAACATAGTGAGCTGTCCTCGCGGGTGCGCAGCAAGGACATTCCTTCCGGAGATACTTGCAAGCCGGACGAGCCGGGCGTCTGGCGGGAGATGGGTGGTGATGAGATATCTATCCCCTCCAGAGAAGAGACGCGTGCAGTTTGAGGTACGAATGAGAATAGGGTACAAAAACGGCAGAATATTTGCCCTTGAGGTCAAATTGAGGATTGATTGTGGAGCATATTGCATAAACAAAACAGAACTTGCAAAAGAGCTGTCAAAAAAATTTGCTTTGGCAAGCGGGGCAGAGCATTTTTATTGCCTAGCAGAGCTCTTCCTCACCAATAATCCTCCTTTGGAGGGCGAGCCCAGTGGAGTTGAAAAAGTCTTGGAGATGCTTTTGGCAGAAGGGAGAGAGTATGGAAATAAGGATGAAACGGGATAGCCTTTCATTAAGGAGGGCGATGCCTCAGTTTGAGTATATATGTGCAGACAGCCCAGAAGAGGCGGCATGTTGCTGGAGAGAGGCAGAAAGAGAGGGGAAAATTCCACTGTGGTATGCTGGAGGCTATCAACTTCTTGACCAGATAGATATATATGAAAAAGAATATACCCTTATAGACATAAAGAAGCTGTGTAGTTTTGTGCGGCTTGATAGTGACAGACTGTATATAGGTGCAGGGGCAACACTTACACAGATAAAGGATTCGGGGATATTTCCACTAATGGGAGATGTTGTTGGAGAGATAGCCGATCATACGGCAAGGTGTAGAATAACGCTTGGCGGGAGCGTATATGGGGATGGAAGGAGGGAAGCTGCCTTGCCTCTGCTCCTGTGCGGGGCAGAGGTGCGCACGTTCAAGGAGGGATATCGAGACGAAAGGTTTACAGGGAAAAGGCTGAACCATGGGGAGCTTGCCTTGATGTTTGCCATAGAGAGGAAATATCTCAGCCTACCATTTATCAGGATACGGCAGGCAGGGCAGCAAGAGGAAGGCTTTCTGTCGGCTGCTGCCCTGCGCTCTCAGGAGGGCGTGAGGATAGCGATTGCCGGGGAGCCAGGTCCGCCTGTACGTTTAAAAGAAGTTGAGGATATATTTGAATCGGGGTTAACAGATAAAGAAACGGCAAAGCTTTGCATTGGGCGGTTGAAAGAGGATATTCTTGTTGGAGGGCAGGACATGGGGCGGAGAAAACAACTTCTTCAAAATACATTTGAGAGGATAGGAAGGTGGAACCAAGGTGAAGAGATATAATGACACTTTTATTATTGAGCTAATAGTAAATGGTGAGCATCGAAAAGCGATGGCAGAGCCATGGTCACGCCTTTCGGAGGTGTTGAGGGAAGGGCTTGGGCTTTGTGGAGCGCGGTACTCTGAAAACGGGGTTGCAGGCACTGTACTGATAGATGGATGGCCGGCAGACAGCAACAGGGTGCTTGCAGCTGAGGTTGAGGGCAGCTATATAACGACATTTGAGGGACTTTCTGGTAGAGGGGGAGTAGGTAGTTTCTGGCTGGTTGATAAAGATTTTAAGTGCTGCGGTTATTGTGTACCAGGGCTTCTTGTAACGGCGTATGGTCTATCGATGCACTTTCCACATGCAGATGTCGAGACAGCCCAAGAGTGGTTTTGCAGCGGGATACACTGTATGGACGGAAAGCATATCGCAGAGCTATTTATAGAGAGTGAGAAAAACGGTATAAAAAACAGAGGACGCTGATAGGCGTCCTCTGTTTTATTGATGAATCCTAAGAATAACCGTAAATCGTGCTGGAAGCGAATGGGAAAAACAAAATGCTGTCATCATCAGACGGCTCTACCGATGGTTCGGAAGGTTCGGTAACCGGTTCATCTGTAGGCGATGTAGGAGTTGAGCCTATTCCACCCGGCTCTGTGGGGATAATATTCCCGTCGGGATTGGTGAGGGGTTCTCCGGTAGAAGGCTCGGTAGCCTCCGTGGGAGGGATCCAGTCGGAAGTATGAACATCGCAGATATTCATACTGAATTTGGAATATTTGCTGTCGTTTATATATACGGAGACCGGGAATGTCCTTGTGATATTAGTCACCCCAGCCTGATGTGTAACGGGACAAAATTCGGTTGCAAGCTTGCCAGTCTCGTCGCAAATAGATGCAAGCTCGTGACAAGTGCATATTGATGTCGGTACGTCCTCAGGATAGAATGAGCCGGTTGCAACCCTGCTTCCACGGATATCGGAGCGGCAGGCTTCGGAAGGTATCATCCCTGAGTCTAGACAGTAGCTAGCAGAGACAAGCTCTGTCGATGGCTCAAAAAAGCTCTTTGGCTCAAGTCCCTCGTGTATCCTGGACATAACGGCTTTCCAGAGAGGAACTGCGGGGCTTGTAGCCGATTGTATGGTCTGATTTGTATCAAAGCCATACCAAACTGTGCAGGTATAGTACGGAGTGTACCCTACATACCAGCGGTCATAGTCGTCGTTTGTCGTACCAGTCTTACCTGCGGAGGGCATATTGTCCAGACGCGCATTTATGCCGGTTCCGCGCGTTACAACATTTTGAAGTAAAACGTTCATATAGTAGGCAGTTTTTTCCTTGATGACAGCTACTTGCTCGGCGGAATTGTCGATAACAACGTTTCCAGAGGAATCAAGAATCTGAGTAAACGTTCTTGATTTTGTATATATGCCCTTGTTTGTGAAGATTGAGTATGCGTCGCACATATCGCGCACTGTAACGCCATGGGTCAGACCGCCAAGAGCCATAGACGCGACGAATTTATCACTTTTCACCTGATCGCCCACAGTTACCTCTTCGACAAGCGTGGAAAGTCCCATTTTGTATTTTGCAAAGTCAAAGCAGTAGTCCGCTCCCATCTGGGTAACGAGCGCCGCAGGGACGGTGTTAAGAGAATTCTGCACCGCATACATTATCGAAACTTGACCGCGGTATCCGGCAGAGCTTTGGTCGTAATTTTTTGGCCAGGGATTGCCGTTCAGTACGTCTACCGGCATATCTGTGGCGGTGGAATAGGGGGTGATAAGCCCAGCCTCAAGCGCGGGGGCATAGGCAGCAAGCGGTTTCATTGTAGAACCGGGCTGGCGCGTAGAATCTGTAGCGCGGCTCCAGCTGCGGCTCTTCTCCTTTTCGCCCAGACCTCCATAGACGCCAAGCACGTAGCCTGTATATGGGTCTGTTACCATGATAGCAGATTGTGGAGTTGTGCCATCCTTGCTTGGAACATTGGGCCAGTATTCGGGATTGGTATACACTTCATCAATAACTGCCTGAATGTCCATGTCGATGGTTGTGTATATAGAATATCCAGAGGAATAGAGCAGCTGCTCTGCAATCTTATAGGTCACACCCCTGTCTTCCATAATGGCTTCTATCGCATCTTCTATTACAAGGTCAACAAAGTAGCTCTGCACAGAAGACGAGCCATCATCTTCCTCATCTGAAGAGCTCGACTGGCTATCTCGTTTAAAAACAAGCTCCTGGGCGATTGCAGAATCGCGCTCTTCCTCGGATATCATCCCGAGCTGACACATTTTTTTGAGTATAATCTCTTGTCTATCTTTGTTGTTTTCACGGTTTAGGTATGGGTCATATTTTGTTGGAAGGTTTGTAATGCCGACTATTGCGGCAGCCTCTGCAAGTGAAAGCTCGCTCACATCCTTGTCAAAGTATGTCTGAGCCGCAGCCTGAACACCGTAACAGCCCTGGCTGAAATAGACAAGATTTAGATATAGTTCGAGAATATCTTCCTTTGAGTGCTCCTTTTCAAACTCAAGAGCCTGGAATATCTCTGTTATTTTACGGCGGACAATAGTTTCATTTTCATCGGTAAGATTTTTTATGAGCTGTTGAGTTATTGTCGAGCCACCAAAATTGCTCTTCATACCAAGAAACATATTGACAAATGCACCGGCGGTGCGATACCAGTCGACACCGTGATGACTCATAAAGCGCTCATCTTCGATAGCAACTATTGCGTCCAGCATATAATCTGGAATTTCCTCGTATTCAACCCATACGCGGTTTTCAGAGGAATACAGCTCATCAAGGATCTCATAGTCGCCAGAATCTTTGTTGTAGTAATAGATGAAGGTAGTAAGGTCGAGCTGAAAATCCTCGAGATTTACATCCAGATCAGTGTTGATGTATTGGTCTACATATATGGCGCCAATACATGCAAGCATTGCTCCGGTCGTTATACCTATCAGTACAAGGGTACCGAGCACGCGACCTATCCAGCGGAGTGCCATGTTGCCCTCTTTGCGGCGACCACGGCTTGGATTTCGGTCGGTCACGGAGACCTTCTGAATATTTTTTGGGGTATTGTTGTTATCCAATTTAAGTACCTTTTCCTTTCATAGGGGTTAAAACCTTCCAGTCCGGTGGAAAAGCGGATGGAGGCGATATAGACAGAGAGGATAAAACACAGCTTTCTAGCCAAGCTATGTCTGCCCGGTTCATGTCAAAGCCGTCTTGTTACAATTTGTTTGGCAAATGTTATTATAACATGTCCAACTAAAAAAGAAATAAAAAATTTCTAAATAAATATTTAAAATATACCTCTCCTAGGAGAATAAAATTCTGCATGAGCGGGAAGAACAGAATCAAAACGAAACTTTTAAACAAAAAAGGATATAAATTTGCCAGAACGGCAAGACAACGAAAGGGCGGAGGATATATGAAGTTATCAAAAGAAATAAGGACCGTGGCAGTGTGCGGAGTGTTTATCCTGCTTGTAACATGCCTTGCCGGTGTGATACTGGGAACGGAGAAGCCGGAGAGTATGCAAGGGCTTGAGGAAGTGAAGACGATGGCAGAGCAGATCTCCGCAACATCTGGAGAGAATAAATATATTGTGCGCGAAAACAGTGGATATATAACTGTTTACATGTCAGATGACATAGCAACACCGTATATGACAACCGATATCCTTGTAGCTACTCTGCGGGTAGCGGACGCAGAAAAGTTGCGTGAAGGCATAGAAGTAAGAGACGATAGCGAGCTTTCGCGCCTTTTAGAGGATTTCGGCTCTTGACCCGGAGGGTAAAAAGCTATATTATAGTAGCATATAGCCGCACAGGAGGGTTGTCAAATGAGCGAATATGGCGGAGATTTTATTACAATTACCGATGAAGAGGGAAACGAATTTGAGCTTGAGCATCTCGACACGCTCGAGTATGACGGGGAAGTATACATGTCGTTCACGGTTGCGGATACGCCGGAGGATGCAGAGGAAATAGATATTATCATTCTCAAGGTTGAGGAGGATGAAAACGGCGAGGAATGGCTTGCAACTGTTGATGACGATAACGAGCTTGATCATGTATACGAGCTGTTTATGCGCCGGATAGAGGAGATGGACGAGGAGGGAGACGGAGACACTCTTTTGTCGTAAATTTCCTGAAAATAGGCGTTGATATTTCTTTTCGTTTGTGGTAATATACAATTGAAACAAGGGAAATTAGAATTTTATCGGTTCCCTGCTTGGTGCGTGCAAGGGTTTATTTTAAACCCACATTTCTTTAAAGGGACCACGGACTTCCGATGTTGTTCGCAGGCCTCCCGGTCGGGTACAGCCCGATTGGAAGTTGGAAGCGGTAATGCTGAGGAGAGTGGACCCACCTGCCAGTCGTGCAGGTTTTTAAAATGACCCTCACGGCCAAAGCGGGGCTGACAAAAGAATAGGCGGCACCCCGTCATATTGGCGGGGTGCCGTTTTGCAAGAAATTCGACCTGGCAGGCTGGAGGTGTGGCATTGGACAGATACATAAGAGAGAGGATGCTGATAGGGGAGAGAGCCATGGAGCGCCTGCGCAGCGCCCACGTGGCAGTGTTCGGTATAGGAGGAGTTGGTAGCTGGGCAGCGGAAGCGCTGGCCAGGGGAGGAATAGGCAGGCTTACACTTGTAGACAGCGACAAAGTGTCCGTGTCGAACATAAACCGCCAGATAGAGGCGCTTACTTCTACGGTGGGGCGTCCAAAGGCAGAGGTGATGGCTGAGAGAATACGCGACATAGACCCGGATATTGCCGTACACCCTATAAACAGGTTGTATACAGCGGATACCAGAGAAAGCTTCTTTTCTGGGAGCTTTGACTATATAGTTGACGCGATAGATCTTGTATCGTGCAAGCTTGACCTGATAGAGACCGCGATAAGCAGAAAGATATGCATAATATCAGCACTTGGCACGGGCAATAAGCTCGACCCGTCAAGATTTGAGATAACAGACATTTCAAAGACAGATACCTGCCCGCTGGCGCGGGTAGTCCGCCGGGAGCTGAGAAGCCGAGGGATATATCATCACAAGGTGCTCTACAGTGCGGAGGAAGCATTGAGCCCAGAGCAGTTTGAAGCCCCTCCCCCGGGGAGACGCTCGGTACCGGGAAGCGTGAGCTGGGTCCCGCCAGTGGCAGGGCTAATGCTTGCAGGGGAAGTGATAAGGGATATTGCGGGGGTTTAGCCAAGGCTTGCGAGATATCCCTCGAGGATGAGCGATGCGGCAACAGCATCAACGGTGTTTTTCCGCTTTTTTCCTCTTTTTCCTGCATCGGAGAGTATTTTGTGGGCATCTACAGTGGTCAAGCGTTCATCCCATAATATTATGTCAAGCCCACATGCCTCATGGAGCGCAGAGGCAAGGGAAGAGCTTTTCTCAGCTCTTGGACCTAAGGAGCCGTTCATGTTTTTCGGATAACCCACAATTATCCGTTCAACACCAGAGGAGTTTATAACAGGAAGCAGGGCGGATATCACAGCTTCCTGGTTATATGCCTTTATGACGAGGGTCTCACCGACAATGCTGCCGGTTATATCGGATATGGCAACGCCGGTGCGGCTGTCGCCATAGTCTATTGCCATAATTTTCATAGTATCCTCCATAGTTGAAAAAGTTTCTTGCTTTGCTAGACTATTTTATCATATAAACGGTGTGAAATATATTATAAAACAGAAAAAATTTCAAAAAAACATTGACCTGAGAGAGCTATATGTGATATAGTATAAGCACCTTTAAACAGGTGTTATTTTTTTGTGCGCAAAAATAGCGCCAGAGGCGAGGCGCACAGGCGCCTGTGGTAAGGGAGGCAAAAGCCCAGATGGGTAATAATAAGGAGGTGCCGTCAAAATGGCCGCAGCAGGTTCAAGAGTTAAGATAGTTCTCGCATGCACAGAATGCAAGCAGCGCAACTACCAGACAAAGAAAAACAAGAAAAACGATCCTGATCGCATTGAGATCAGCAAGTACTGCCGTTTTTGTAGGAAGCATACCCCTCACAGGGAAACAAAGTAGGAGGTCATCATGGCTGAAACAAAGTCCGAAAGGCCGAACTTTTTTGTTCGTGCGGCAAAGGGTAGCCAGAAATGGGCCAGAGAGATGCGTTCCGAGCTGAAAAAGGTCGTATGGCCGACATGGAAGCAGGTAGTTAATAACACGGGTGTGGTTATTGCAACGGTGCTGCTTGTAGGAATAGTAATTTCTCTTTTCAGCTTCGCTGCCCAGCAGGGGATATCTCTGTTGATAAACCTCGTCAATTAGTGAGGGGCTAGAGATGGCTGAAGAAGCAAAATGGTATGTTGTTCACACCTACTCCGGATATGAGAGCAAGGTGGCGGCAACTATTCTCTCCACGGTAGAAAACAGAAAGCTCCACGACCTTATCAAAGAAGTAAACGTACCCACAGAGAAGGTTATAGAGATCAAGGATTCCAAGGAGAGAGAGGTTGAGCGCAAGATATTCCCGGGATATGTGCTTGTAAAGATGGTAATGACCGATGAAAGCTGGCATGTCGTGCGGAACATCCGTGGGGCGACAGGTTTTGTAGGACCGGGATCCAAGCCGGTGGCGCTTACAGACGAAGAGGTCGAGGCACTCGGAGTGGAAAAACGTGAGGTGAAGCTCCTCTATAACGTGGGCGACAGCGTTAAAATTATCGATGGTCCGCTCGATGGGTTTATAGGCAATGTAGAGGAGATTGCACCCGATAAAAATAAAGTGCGGGTTATAGTGTCCATGTTTGGACGGGATACACCGGTTGAGCTTGAGCTTGATCAGGTTGAACCCGCAGTATAAGGTAAACAACAGGTCAAAGACCTTTGTTTGTGGGAGGAGAGTCTCTCCGCCAAGGAGCGTGCCGCCGGGCGGTACGCCGCACCACATTTTTTCAAGGAGGTCCATTATAAATGGCTCAGAAAGTAGTAGGATACATTAAATTGCAGATTCCGGCAGGCAAGGCCACCCCGGCTCCCCCGGTAGGTCCGGCGCTTGGTCAGCACGGTGTCAACATCGTCCAGTTTACAAAGGATTTCAATGAGCGCACAAAAAATGACGTAGGGCTTATAATCCCCGTTGTTATTACAGTATATGCCGACCGCTCATTTACCTTTATCACAAAGACTCCCCCGGCAGCAGTCCTTACCAAAAAGGCATGTAAGATCGAAAGCGGTTCCGGTACGCCAAACAAGGAAAAGGTAGCAACCATTTCCAAAGAGGATGTACGCAAGATTGCTGAGACAAAGATGCCCGACCTCAATGCTGCAAGCATTGAGTCGGCAATGAGGATGATCGAAGGTACTGCCCGCAGCATGGGCGTCCTTATCGGGGAATAAGAGTTTGCCCGGAAGGGCAAGGTGGGAGGATAATTCCGACTAACCACTAAAGGAGGATAATAAACAGTGTTTAAAGGCAAGAAGTATGTCGAAAGCGCAAAGCTTATCGATAAATCGGTACAGTATGAGTCGGTAGAGGCTTTTGAACTGGTAACCAAAACCGCAAAAGCAAAGTTTGATGAGACGGTAGAGCTTCATGTAAAGCTCGGCGTTGATAGCCGTCATGCTGACCAGCAGGTGCGTGGCGCCATTGTGCTTCCGCATGGGACAGGAAAGTCTGTGCGCGTGCTCGTATTCGCAAAGGGCGACAAGGCTGATGAGGCCCAGAGCGCGGGAGCTGATTTTGTTGGCGCAGAGGATATGGTAGAACGTATTCAGAAGGAAAACTTCTTTGATTATGATGTCGTGGTTGCCACTCCGGACATGATGGGTCTGGTGGGACGTTTGGGACGTGTGCTTGGTCCTAAGGGGCTTATGCCGAACCCGAAAGCCGGCACTGTGACACAGGATGTTGCAAAGGCAGTGCAGGAGCTGAAGGCAGGTAAGATAGAGTACCGCCTGGACAGGACCAATATCATTCATTGCCCGATAGGCAAGGTATCATTTGGTCCAGAAAAGCTCAATGAGAATTTCGAGACATTGATGACTGCTATCATCAGGGCAAAACCGGCAGCGGCAAAGGGGCAGTATGTGAGAAGCTGCGTTGTTGCTTCTACGATGGGACCTGGGATTAAGGTTAATACTGCGCGTCTTGCGTAAAGGCGAAAGCGTAATGCCGGAGTGTCCGGATTTTTTGAGGAAAAGCTTGACTTTTTCTGCAATAGCTGATA
>CALXAZ010000120.1 GCA_944386395.1 uncultured Clostridia bacterium | reverse complement strand
AAACGGAGCAAAAAATAAAAAATAGGTTGACAACAAAAAGTTTTTGTGATATCCTAACACATGTATATGGAAAACGCTGTGATGGGGAACAGTAGGCGCAAACGCATCTTAAGAGAGCCGTTGGGTGCTGCGAAACGGTGATGGCAGTACGCTGAAACTCGCCCTGGAGCTGCCAAACGAAAGGTAACACCTAGTAGTGAGGACGGAGCCCCACCGTTACAGGGGGAGGGACATATTAGTGTTCCGGATGAGCGGCAGGATATACCTGCAAGCAGAGTGGTACCGCGGAGTTATAAGCTTCGCCTCTGAAAAGAGGCGGAGCTTTTTTATTGCATATATTGTGGTATCCTTATCCGGTGCAAAATATCCGTGCGGGAAAGGAACGGTATTATATGAATAAGCAGAATAACTATATCGAACCGCTGAGAGAGATTACGATGGCAGATATGTTCGATGAGACAGCTGACAGATTTCCGGATAACGACGGGCTGGTCTGTCCACATATCGGAGTGAGATATTCTTATAGGGAGCTGAAAGAGGCGCTTAACAGAGTTGCAAGAGGTTTTATGGCAATGGGTATAAAAAAAGGAGATCATGTTGCCATATGGGCGTCAAATGTTCCGGAGTGGATACTTACGCAGTTTGCCACAGCAAAAATCGGAGCGGTGCTTGTTACAGTGAACACAGCATATAAACAGTTTGAGCTGGAATACCTGCTTGAGCAATCGGATACGATGACGCTGGTTATGACAGGTGGAGTGAAAGGCTCAAATTATATTGAGCATCTGCGGGCGATTTGTCCCGAGATAGAGAAATGTAAACCGGGAGAGATAAATAGCGCTTCGCTTCCTATGCTGAAAAATGTAGTTTATTGTGGACCGAGAGAGGACATGCTGCCAGGTATGTATAACTTTGAGGATATATATGAAATGGCAGAGAGCGTCAGCGAGGAAGAGAGGGCCGAGGCACAGCGGAATGTAGATATTCATGATGTTATAAATATGCAGTATACTTCTGGCACAACAGGATTTCCCAAAGGAGTTATGCTGACAAGCTATAATATTGTAAACAATGGAAAAGGTATAGGAGACTGCATGGCGTTTACAGAGAAGGACAGGCTTTGCATAAATGTTCCATTGTTTCATTGCTTTGGCATGGTACTTGCAGTAACGGCTTCGATAACCCATGGGACGACTATGGTGCTGGTGGATCACTATAATCCGATTATGGTTATGCAGGCGATACAGATGGAAAAATGTACCGCAGTGCATGGTGTGCCGACGATGTTTATAGGTATGCTAGAAAATCAAGATTTCCACAAATATGATTTTAGCAGCTTACGTACAGGCATAATGGCAGGCTCGCCATGTCCAATAAAGGTAATGGAGCAGGTGGTTAAAGAGATGAATATGCGGGATATTTGTATTACTTATGGACTGACAGAGTCATCTCCTGCCATGACAATGAGTCGTACTGACGATCCGTTAGAGCTCAGGGTTACCACTGTGGGCAAGAGAATGCCCCACTGTGAAGTAAAAATAGTTGATCCAGAGACAGGGAAGGAGTGCCCACACGGAGTTCCAGGGGAGATAATGACGCGCGGGTATCATGTTATGAAGGGCTATTATAAAATGCCGGAAGCCACGGCGCTCGCCATTGAGCCTGACGGATGGCTGCATTCCGGAGATATTGGAACTGAGGACGATGATGGGTATTTCAAGATAACTGGTCGGCTTAAAGATATGATAATAAGGGGAGGAGAGAACATATATCCCCGGGAAATTGAAGAATTCCTTTATACAAATGAAAAAGTAAGCGATGTACAGGTCGTAGGGGTGCCTGACAAGAAATATGGTGAAGAGGTTATGGCTTGTATTATTTTGCAGCCTGGAGCAAAAGCAACAGAGGAGGAAATGATAGAATTTGTCAGAAATGGGCTTTCTAAATTTAAGGCTCCGCGATATGCAATGTTTGTTGATGCGTTCCCGATGAACGCTGCCGGAAAGATACTGAAGTATAAGCTTAGGGAGATGGCAATAGAGGCTCTTGAGCTTCAGGATGCTGCAGAGATAGAGACCGCATAATGTGGAAAGGCTGACCTTTAAGGTCAGCCTTTTTATTGAGAGATGTTGTAAGAGCCGTATCTGTATGCTAGAATAATACTATATTATAGAGGAGGGGGACAGACATGTCATTTAATCAGAAAAACTTTGATTACACAACATATGAGGAGTATTATCATACCACGTTGATACTGCCTAGAACGTGGATGATATCGTCAAAAACACAGCATACTCCTATGGGTAGCGATAATTATCTGTTAGAGGGGGATGAATATGCCCTTGCAATCGATTCTGGTATGACAAAGCTTGACTATTGCAAGTATGTTGAGCAGCTGACAGATCTTCCGGTTGATGGGGTAATAAATACACACTCCCATTTTGATCATACTGGAGGAAATGGATATTTTAAAAAGGTATATATGCATCCCGAGGCTGAAGCGGGGGCAAAGCGTGCATTTGGTGGAAGCGCAGAGGGATATATACTCGATTATAAAATAACGCCTGTGCGCGAGGGAGATGTGATAAATCTTGGAAATAGGGAACTGGAGATAATAGAAATAGGGGCGCACGATCTCTCCAGTATTGCTATTTTGGATAGGACATACCGCATACTTTTTTCGGGGGACGAGCTCGAAAGCGGATGGTGCAACGTAGGCGTAATGGGGACAAAAAGAAAGGGTGCAACGATCGAAAATCACTACAAAAACATGATGAAGCTAAAGTCAAGGTGGGATGAATTTGATGTCATATGCCCAGGACATCACGGTGCTCCGCTAGATAAGGAGATACTTAATCACGTTTTGATATGCGATAAAATGATATTGGATGGCTATGAGGGAAGTTGCGATATTCCACCCAAAAATGGGGGAGGAAGATTTGACCCGGAGACGGGTATACGTGTAATGAGATATAAGACTGCTCATATATGTTATAATATCAATAATATCTTTGAGGGCTGATAAAAATCCCCAACATTATGTTGGGGATTTTTGCTGCACAGGCTGAGAAAATATCATAAAAGCTCGATTGGAACTACTTTGGAATACCGACAACAGGAAATTTTTCTGCTTCTGCAATTAGAAAGAGGATAACCTCCATGTATCTGTTAAAATAATGGATTTTTGCAGACATAGATTGTATGTGGGAGAAAGCTAGTATTGTTGCTACGTGATATCTTGGAGAGAAACACTGTGCCATTGAGCCACAATATGAGTCTTATGACAATAGTGACCGTGTTTAAGAGAAAAGGGATGACAAGATATGGAAACGGCTAATTAAAAGGAAGTGCTGATAAGAACTGCTGCAAATAGCTTGGCAAAAGGATTATAATTAAAATATAATCATTATTTTTTATATTTATATTAGAGAGGGATATAACGTGGATTATTATAAGGATAAGCTTATACGGATAAGAATGATAGAGTTGTATGATGCAAAGATCATTTGTGAGGAAGAAGTAAAACAAGGCTGGCATCAAAAGATAGATAAATATCTTTCTCGTATAAGGGATAATGAAGAAGGAAAATGCATTTCGTTGGTTGCTGAGTATATGGGAAAGATAGCCGGATACATTAATGTATATCCAGATTCAGGTTGGGGAGCGTTTGGAGGAAAGGGAATGCCGGAAATTGTGGATCTTGGAGTGCTGGAGAAGTATCGCGGGAGAGGTATAGGAACAAGGCTTATGGATGTGGCAGAGAAACTGGCGGGAAGCTATGCAGATACGGTATACCTTGGGGTTGGGCTCCACAGCGGATATGGTGCAGCTCAAAGGATGTACTGTAAAAGGGGATATGTACCGGACGGAAGCGGAGTGTGGTATGGAGAGGAGAGGGCAGAACCATATAAAAATTATTGTAACGATGATAATCTTATTATATATTTGAGCAAGAAATTGAGATAGCTGAGAGTTATGGACTTATACAAAAAATGATAGCATATACATTATTTAGAAAAACTACATAAAAAATTTAGAGGATATTCATAGTTTGTCCATATTTATTATGTATACTAAAACTGTCAAAAGCGAAGAGACAAAATTTATTTCAGGAGGTGATGAATATGGTGTGAGGGCTCTTGCAGAGGAACAGAGCCGATATAATTTTTTTAATATAAAAAATTCAAAAATTTAAATATCTATCCCAAAACTTATACTAAACAACTCCAAGGAACATCCAAATCTCACAGACAAAGGCGGAGACTCAAGTCTCCGCCTTTGTCACATATAAAAATCGAAAACAATTATTCTAAAATTTATGTAAACGAATGCTATTGCTTTATATCGGTATTTGCAACAAACTTTTTTCCTGCTTCCTCCACGACCTTCCGGTAAGGAGCTAT